>PWTC01000058.1 GCA_003563005.1 Candidatus Acetothermia bacterium | reverse complement strand
CGTCGATCTCCTCAACATCCGACCAGGCATAGAACCTGCGGCTGCTCCACAGGTCGAAGCCATCCCCGCGGATGTGCTCGATGATCGCTGCCACGATCACATCCTGGATGTCCTCGGGGAATCCTACGGAGAACGCGATGCAATCGTTGGGGATCGGACCGAAGACATCCACAACACCGATCTGCTCGATGAGATCCCAGTACTCGCCGTACCTTCCGGTCCCGGCAAGCATCTCGCGCATGTCGTAGATCATGCCACGCTGGTCCTCAGGGTAGAGCGCGTCATTTTCGCGGTCCCAGATCCACTTCTCCGGATCATCGCCGTACTCCCAGCGCGCAACATCGAGGCCCTCGGGGGGAACGGGCGGCGAGCCGAAGCCGGTGCCGAAGTCGCCCTCGCCGGTGACGAGGGAGATCATGGTGTTCAGGTGCCCGCCGGACTTGACCACACCGCCAAGGGTGATTCCACGGGCCTCGAAGATGTCACGAGGAATCTGGTAGCCCGAGGTCGAACCCTCGTCGTTGTAGATCCACACCTTGCCTGCCAGGTCCTCGATGCTCTCGAAGCCCTTGTCGCGGAAGGCGTAGATGCTCCCGAAATAGTACGAGTAGCCTCGCCGCACCGCTGCCAGGCGGACGCTCACCCCGAAGTCCGTGGCCTCTGCGATGCGCACGTACTGGTCCGTGGTCGGCGTCCCCATGACGTTGCCCTCAGCCGCGACGAACGCCTCGATCAACGCGGCATAGTCGGGCATGACACGGGTGACGATGTACAGACCAGTCGCCCGGCCGATGTCGATGACGATCTGCTGGGCAACGTCTTGGATCGCAACGGCCTCCGTGGAGGGCGGGAACACCCAGATGATCGGGTTCCCACGCGTGCCTAGATCCCCTGCGATCCCCAAAGTCCCAAGGGCCAGAAGGCCCACCAACACTGCTACTACGGTCTTGCGCACGGTACCACCTCCTGGTGGGTTTCGGCGGCATTATACCTCCGACCGTGCGCTCGCGCGCCCCGAGAGCTCCGCGGCTGATGCCCCTGAGACTGCCTCGTACCGGCCATGAAGTATATAGCCACGCTCGTAAATATATATGGTGGGGGCGTCGTGTCAAGCCTTCTGTGTTGGCACAGCCGATGCGCGCGTGGGCGCGTTCTTCTGCCTGCTCCTCGCCAGGGCTGCACGCATCCTCCGGGAGAGGCCCCGGATCTCCCTCACAGAAGCACAAACAGCTTGTACAATCGACCCATGGTCCGGCTTGCAGTAGCAGTCGTCGTGCTTTGCCTGGCAGGCATGTCGGGGGACGCGGTGCCTCCGGCAGAGCTTGGCGCGCGGCTGGCCGAGATCCTCACAGAGTACGCGCCGGTCGCGCGGTTCCACGGAGCGGCCGTTCGCTACATCCTCGCGGGGGGGGCTCCCCCTGACGCACGTCCCGCGGTGGCCTCGCTTCGCAGGACCGCCGAACTGGCTGCGGACTTGGCTCCTGTCGCTCTCGCGCTGTGGCCGGAGGCAGCCGCTGGCCTGCGCGATGTGGTGGAGAAGGCGCGTGAGGCCTCCCATACTCTTGAACCTGGCCTCCCTAAGCTTGGACAAAGCGAGCAGGAAGCAGCCCTTCACGCGCTAGGCGCCATACGAAGCGCACTCGACGCGTGCGTGCTGAACGCAGCACTCCGGGCGGACAAGATGGGCAGCGGCTGGCACTTCGAGGTAGCGTTCTTCGCCAAGACCGTTCTCCTCAAGCCGTCCCCGCTCACGTTGACCATCCCCGACGAAGCTGTACTAGAGCTGAAGGCACGCCAGCCAGACGAACTGCCCGCCGCGGCCCTGCGGGGCTGGGAAACGCTGGTCCACCTGAGCCGTGTTCATGACGAGCTGCCCGACGCCGCAGAGGAGGAGGCACGTCAAGCCGCGGCCTCGATCCTAGCGGCGTTGATCGGGGAGGACGAAGAGGACGGGGGAGGCGATTGACATCGTCCTCCCCCCAGAACCAGTGCCCCCCGCTGTGCTGGTTCCCACGTGCCGCGCCGATTCGAACGGCAGCCTTTTGGGCCGGGATCTGTGTGCAGGCGCCCTCGGATGGCGCGATCCCGGGCCCTGAGGGTCGGAACCCCCCTGAGGCCGGCACCTATGCCCTCATGGCACGTGCAATCTCCGCTACCAGCTTCCCGAGATCAAGGAGGGATGACCAGGAAGGACGGCTCTCGGGAACAAGAACTGCATCACCTGCACAACGGACACCGGGTCATTCCGGCAGCTTGGCGATGCGCCAGTACTCGATCACCGTGGAGAGTAATGTGTCGAATTGCTCGGGCATCACCGGCTTTTGAAGGAAACCCGCCGCGCCCGAGTCGTAAGCGCGGACCATATCCTCTTCGCTCTCGGACACGGTGAGCACCACGACGGGTATCTTCCTGAGCCGATCATCCTCCTTCACCTGTTTGAGAACGTCCAGCCCCATCACTCTGGGAAGGTGCAGGTCCAGTAGGATGAGGTTTGGACGTGGGGCATCCACAAAGCCGCCCTTGCGGTTGAGGAACTTCAGCGCTTCTTCCCCGTCCTTGGCTCGGTGCAGCTCGTAGCGAGCCCCCGGCCCCTCCGGCTTGCGATCGAGCAAGCGGATGGACCTCTCGATGAGCTCGTAGTGCTCGTCGTCGTCCTCGACTACCAGGATCACCATGCGTCGTTCAATGGACACGTTCCACCTCTTCTACTTCTTCACTCACCTTCGGCAGCGTGAACCGGAAGGAGGTGCCCTTACCGATCTCCGACTCAGCCCAGATCTTGCCGCCGTGTTCCTTCACGATCCGCCGGCAGAATGCCAGACCAGCGCCTGTCCCTTCCGTCTTGTTGTCCAGGCGTTTGAAGATGCTGAAGATCGTGTCCAAGTATTGACTTTCGACGCCTGGGCCGTTGTCCTGTATCGTGAACATGTACGTGCCGTCCGGCATTTCTTCCCAGAGAATCCTAATCTCAGGCAACGCCTTGTCGTTGAATTTGGCCGCGTTGTTCAACAAGTTGGCGAAGACCTCGGATATTCTCGTCGCTATACCACGCACAAGTGGCAACGGGCGCGGGATGACCACGTTCACCGTCCTCAACTCCTCTGACAGGTCTGCCATCACGCGCTCAAGCACCTTTTCCAGGTCCACACGCTCGAATTCAACCCGGTCCACACGCATCGACGAGAACCTCGACAGATCGCCGATCAACCGCTTGAGCCAGGAAAGCCGGTCTCGTGCCTTCTCCAGGTCCTGGCGGACCATGTCTGGCAACTCCCCGTTGTACTGACGCAGCATGAGTTCCAGATGGCCGAAGGCAGCACGCGCAGGGCTGGCCACTTCATGCGAAATCGCGGTGTTGAACTCCTGCAGTTTCGCGTTGATCTCCTGCAGCTCGTTCTTTCGCTCCTCGAGTCTCCTCTGTAGAAGCATGAGCTCCGTGACGTCCGTATAGTACTCGATACGTCCTCCGTCCCG
>PWTC01000158.1 GCA_003563005.1 Candidatus Acetothermia bacterium | reverse complement strand
CGACCCGAAAGGGAAGGGACCCTTGGTCTTTGACGCTTGGGAGCCATCACAGGTGTTGCATGGCTGTCGTCAGCTCGTGTCGTGGGACGTTGGGTTAAGTCCCGTAACGAGCGCAACCCCTGCTGCCAGTTGCCAGCGGACCTTCGGGTGCCGGGGACTCTGGTGGGACTGCCGGCGAACAGTCGGAGGAAGGAGGGGACGACGTCAAGTCATCATGGCCCTTACGCCCGGGGCGACACACATGCTACAGTGCCTAGTACAAAGGGTCGCCAACCCGCAAGGGGGAGCCTATCTCAAAAAGCTGGGCATGGTTCGGATTGCAGGCTGCAACCCGCCTGCATGAAGCCGGAATCGCTAGTAATCGCGGGTCAGCCACACCGCGGTGAATATGTGCTCGGGGTTTGTACACACCGCCCGTCAAACCAGCCGAGTGGGGGGTACTTGAAGTCGCCCGATGAGGGCGCCGAGGGTATCCTTCGCAAGGAGGGTTAAGTCGTAACAAGGTAGCCGTACGGGAACGTGCGGCTGGATCACCTCCTTTCTAGGGAAGCAGAACTCTCAGCAGTACCCGGCCTTCCGGGAACGATTGGCCCCATCGCTACCTGTCCACGGTACGTGTGCGCGTCCCCGAGGGGACGCGTTTCTTTTTGGCGCACCCCGCACGGGGCGTCGTGAGCCGCCCTCGTTCCTTCGTCCGCTCGGTATACCCGGATACGCTCATCGTGCCATGCACAGCACACGCGAGAGATGGTTGTTACCGGGGATCGAGCCACTGCTGGAACAGGGGGATCGCGAGGAAGTGCCCAGCCGGGAGACCGTGTACTACCCCGGCACCCCCTCGGACGCGGTCTACTTCGTGGAGAAGGGGAACGTCAAGCTGTCCTACCTCGACCCGACAGGGAAACGTCTCACCATGGCGATCCGTGGCCCGGGAGAGATGTTCGGGGAGATGGCGCTCGTCGGAGAGCAGCGTCGCCGTCATCAAGCAATGGTGGTCGACGAAAGCGTCATCGTGCGGGTGGGACGGGATGTCTGTCTCGCCTGGCTCCGCGAGCGCCCTGACGTCCTGCTGGAGATCCTGCAGCTGTTCGGGCTGTGGATCCGAGATCTTGAGGAGATCGTGGAGGACCAGGCGTTCAGGGACATCCAGACACGCCTGTCGCGGCAGCTGTTGCGCCTCTCCCACGAGTACGGCGTGAAGACGAAGGACGGCATCCTCATCGGCTTCCGTCTCACGCACCGCGACCTGGCGGAGATGATCGGCTCAGCGAGGGAGAACACAACGATGACGCTGAACCGGTTCGAACGCGAGGGCATTCTGGACAAGCGGCGATTCCAGATCGTAATCAAGGACCTTGAAGGCCTGAAGGAGAAGTGCAGGTCGTAGCCACAGACAATCGCCCACCATCCGATCCCCGATCGACCCGCTCGGCGCCAAACCGGGCGGGTCCCCCTTTGGGCACGGGGCAGCCCGTGGCCGCACCCGCTGTGTGTACAATGTGCGGCACAAGGGAGGTGCTGAGCATGCGCATGGTGTTGAAACTCATCCGATACGGGGATGTCGCCGCGTTCTTCTTCTTCTCCTGGGTGATCATGATGCTGTGGAACAGCATCATCGCCGGCCATCTGGGGTTGTTGCCTGCGCTGTCCTACCTGCAGACCTGCGGGCTATGGTTCCTGGTCATGCTTCTGTTCTCCTGGACGGGGGCAGCAGGCATCGGCGGAGGCTGGCCCTTCGGGTCTTGGCGCAAGGTGCGTAGCGCGGAGGATGCCGGGCGCGAGATCGAGCGCCGCATCAAGCATGGCTTCGCACGCTGGGTCGGCACGTCAGATGACGTCGATTGGGACGAACTCGGACACCTCATCGAGCGCCGCATCAAGACCAAGTTCAGGGACTGGATGCACGAGGAGTAGCCGGCACCCACACGGCGCCGTTGCAGTTCTGAAGCGCCTTGGGCATAATTCCCAGGTTTCCTAAGGAGGACGACATGAAGGAGATACGCTGGCACGGGCGGGGCGGGCAAGGGGCCAAGACCGTCTCGCAGATCCTCGCGCAGATCAACTTGCGGGAAGGCAAGCACGTGCAATCCTTCCCCGAGTATGGGCCGGAGCGGTCGGGTGCGCCCGTCCGGGCGTTCAACCGGATCGCCGAAGGCGAGATCCGTATCCACTCAGGCGTGTATGAACCAAGCGTGGTCATCGTCGTCGACGAGTCGCTTCTGGACTCGGAGAACACGACCGAGGGCCTGGCCTCCGACGGTGTGCTCGTGGTGAACACGAAGTGCTCGGCGGAGGAGATCCGAGACCGCACGGACTTCGGCGGGACGATCATCGTCCTCGACGCGATCACGATCGCCGATGAGGCGGGCACTGGCTTTCCCAACATCCCCATGTTGGGCGCCGCCGCAGCCGTGCTGGGCAGCGCGCTGGAGACGGCCGAGGAGGAGGTCCGCCACACGATGGGAGCGAAACTCTCCTCGGACATGCTGGAGAAGAACCTGGTCGCCCTGCGGGGCGGGTACGAGGCGGCGAAGGGGGTGCGTGTTGGCCGCTAAGCTCAAAGGATGGAAGGATCTGCCCATGGGCGGTGTGGTCCCGGGGGGCGCGACGCCTGAGTTGAACAAGACGGGCAGTTGGCGTGCCGAGCGTCCCATCTGGAACGAGGAGAAGTGCATTCAGTGCCTCCAGTGTTGGCTCCACTGCCCGGATGACTCGATCATGATCAAGGAACAGAAGATGACGGGCATGGACTACGACCACTGCAAGGGTTGCGGGGTGTGCGCGGGCATTTGTCCCGTGGACGCGATCGACATGGTCCCCGAAGGGAGTGCGGCATGCGCAAGACGATGACCGGTCACAAGGCGGTGGCCGAGGCCATGCGCCAGATCGAACCACATGTGGTGGCGGTGTATCCGATCACGCCCCAATCCGAGATCGCCGAGTACTACGCCGAGTATGTCCACGATGGCATCGTGCGCACCGAACTGGTGGCGGTGGAGAGCGAGCACTCGGCGATGTCCGCGTGCGTGGGCGCCGCGGCCGCGGGCGCGCGCGTCATGACCGCGACCGCCTCGCAAGGCCTGGCGCTGATGGTGGAGATCCTGTACATCGCAGCCAGCATGCGGCTCCCCATCGTGATGGCGTTGGCCAACCGCGCACTGTCAGGCCCCATCAACATCCACTGCGATCACTCCGATGCTTACCTCGCCCGTGATGCGGGTGCGGTGCAGATCTTCACCGAGTCCGCCCAGGAAGCGTACGACTACACGCTCATCGCCCAACGGATTGCAGAGCACAAGGACGTTAGACTCCCGGTCATCGTGAATCTCGACGGGTTCACGCTCACCCACTCCGTGCAGGTAGTGGAGCCCCTCGAGGATGCGCGAGCGAAGGGTTACGTAGGCGATTTCTCGCCCAACTACCCACTGCTGGATGTCGACCACCCCTCCACTTGGGGTCCGTTCGCGATGCCGGACTACTACTTCGAGCTCAAGCGCGGCCAACAAGCGGGCATCGAGGCCGTTCCCCCGGTGTTCTTGGCAGCGCAGAAGGACTACGCCGAGCTGGCCGGGCGGCCGTACGAAGGCTTCCTCGAGCCCTACCGGTTGGAGGACGCTGAGCGGGCGCTCGTCGTGATGGGGTCCACTGCTGGGTCGGCCAAGGAGACGGTCGACGCGCTCCGCGCGGACGGGGAGAAGGTAGGGTTGCTCAAGGTACGTCTGTACCGACCGTTCCCCTACACCGCCATCGCCGACGCCCTGGCCCATGTGGACCGGGTCGCTGTGCTTGACCGGGCCCTGTCCTTCGGCACCTACGGCGCGCTCTACAGCGACGTCGCCACTGCCCTACTCCATCGGGAGCGCAAGCCGATCCTCATGAACTACATCTACGGGCTCGGGGGCCGGGACACCACGCCCCAGCAGCTGGATCAGGTCCTGCGTGAGATGAAGTCGGGAGACCCGGACCAGGGGCTGCGTTACATCGGCCTCAGAGAGTGAAGGGAGCACAATGGCCAATATCAAGACCCTTGCCAAGAAGCAGGAACAGCAGGTCCGTCTGTCGTCCGGGCACTCTCTGTGTGCGGGTTGCGCGGAGCCGATGGTGGTTCGGACCGTGCTCAACAGCATCGATGACCCAGTCGTGGTGGCGAACGCCACGGGATGCCTGGAAGTGGCTACCAGTCGCTATCCGGGCACGGCGTGGAACGTACCGTGGATCCACTCGGCCTTCGAGAACGCCGCTGCCACCATCGCTGGTGTGGAGGCTGCCTACAAAGGGCTCCTGCGCGCGGGGAAGCTGGAGCGCAAGGTCCGGTTCGTGGCGTTCGCCGGTGACGGCGGGACCTACGACATCGGGCTCCAGGCGCTCTCTGGTGCGCTGGAGCGAGGGCACGACTTCCTCTACGTGTGCATCAACAACGAGGCGTACATGAACACGGGCGTGCAGCGCTCCAGCGCCACGCCACGGTGCGCATCCGCAACGACATCACCGGTGGGCGACGCCATCCCCGGCAAGCCCCAGGACCGCAAGGATCTCACGGAGATCGTCGTTGCCCACCACATTCCTTATGTCGCACAGGCCTCCGTCTCCAATCTGATCGACTTGTCCAACAAGGTCGAGCGCGCCATGGCCTACGATGGGCCCAAGTTCCTCAACGTGCTGACCACGTGCCCCTTGGGCTGGCGTACGCGGAAGGACACCTCGATACCCATGGCCAAGCTGGCGGTGGAGACGCGCTACTGGCCGCTCTACGAGGTCGTCGAGGGCGTCTACAAGATCAACTACAAGCCCAAGAAGCATGTCCCGGTGGAGGAGTGGCTGAAGCAACAGGGGCGATTCCGTCACTTGTTCAAGTCGCCGGAAGGGAAGTCCAGCCTCGAGGAGTTCCAGGCTTCTGTGGACGAGAACTGGGAGCGGCTTCTGAAGAAGGAGCAGTGCCTATCCGGCGCAGACGCGGCCCAGTAGAGCCCTATGGAGAGCGCCGGCCCAGGCCGCTCTGGTGGGGCCTGGGCCGCGATCTCCTCATCGGTGCGGCGGTGGGCGCCGCCGTAGGCACGTTCTTCGATGATGTGGCCTTCGGCACAGGGTTTGGTGCCGCTGTAGGTACGCTACTGCACTTCCTCCTCCGACTGCGCGCACGCTGACCGCGCCTTCCCAAAACCCGGGGCCGTGGCTATACTGACAACGCAACGCAGAAGCAACAAGGGAGGGCACGATGCTCACGGCAGGGAGCCAAGCCCCTGACTTCACACTGGTCGATCCACAGCGCAAGCCGGTTCAGCTCTCGGGGTTGCAGGGCCGGTCGGTCGTACTGGCGTTCTTCCCCGGCGCGTTCACAAACGTATGCAAGAAGGAGCTCTGCGCGTTCCGCGACATGCTCGCCAACCTCGAGGGACTCAATGCCCACGTCATCGGGATCAGCGTGGACAGCCCGTTCGCCAACGGAGCCTTCGCTGCGGCGAACAACCTGGGCTTCCCCCTCCTCTCCGACTACACCCGAGAGGTATCACGCGCCTACGGAGGCGTTCACGAGGATTTCCTGGGGCTGAAAGGGTACTCGGTTTCAAAGCGTGCCGTGTTCGTGGTCGACCCCGAAGGCGTGATCCGCTATGTGTGGATCAGCGACGACCCGGGGCTAGAGCCCCCGTACAGAGAAGTCGAGTCAGCCCTGGCGGAGATCTGAGCGCTCATGGACATCGTCATCAGGATCGTGGGAGCGGCTGGGCAAGGCGTTCAGACGGTGGGGGAGGTACTGACGCGCGCGGCCTTCCACAGCGGTCTTGAGCTTCACGCTGAACAGAGCTACCACTCGCGCATCCGCGGAGGAGAGAACGCCTTCGCCCTTCGGCTCGCCCCCGGACCCGCGTGGGGAGCCCGTGAAGGCACGGAGGTCCTGGCCGCGCTGAACCAGGAGATGCTCGACCAATACCTGCCCTCGCTCACCGACGGCGGTTGGCTCGTTTGTGACGAGGATCTGACGGTGAGCGAGGCACGTGTGGTCCGTGTGCCGGCGTCCCGTTTGGCCAAGGAGGAACTGGGGCTTCCCATCGCAGCCAACATGGTGCTGCTGGGCGCGGCAGCGTGCGTGGCCGGCATTGAAGAAGAAAGCCTGGCCCGGGCCGTGCGTGACGCCTTCGGCGACAAGGCCGAGCTCAACCTTGAGGCGCTTGCCTTGGGAAAGCAGCATGCCGGCGATCCGCGCCTGGGCCCCCATAGCCCCGCGTACACGCATGGGGAGCGGATGCTGATCACGGGGGGAGCCGCGGTGGGCGCAGGCGCGATCGCCGCCGGATGCCGCTACCTGGCTTCCTACCCCATGACACCAGGAACCGCTGTCCTAACCTATCTCGCAGAGCGCGCAACCCGCTGGGGCCTCGTCGTCGAGCAGGCCGAGGATGAGATCGCCGCGATCAACATGGCGCTGGGGGCAGCCTACGCCGGCGCACGAGCGATGGTCACCACCTCCGGGGGGGGCTTCGCGCTCATGGTCGAGGGCCTCTCTCTGGCGGGGATGATCGAGACGCCGGTGGTCATCCACATCGGCCAGCGCCCCGGCCCGGCCACGGGGCTTCCCACGCGCACAGGCCAGGACAACCTGTTGTTCGCCTTGCACGCGGGCCATGGAGAGTTCCCCCGGTACATCGTGGCTCCGCGCGACGCTCAAGAAGCGTTTTACCTCACCGCCAAAGCGTTCGACCTCGCGGAGAAGCATCAGGTGCCTGCGTTGATCCTCACGGACCAGTACCTGGTGGACAGCTTCTCCACCTGCGCCCCGCTGGAAGTCACGCGCGTGGCGCCGCGCTCCTATCTTCTCACTCCCGAGGAGCTTGAGGCCATGGTGTCCTACGATCGCTTCGCCATCACAGACTCAGGGGTCTCGCCCCGCGCCGTTCCCGGTGTCTCCGAGAAACTCGTACTGGTCGACTCTGACGAACACGACACGTACGGACGGATCACCGAAGACCTGCACTTTCGTAAGGCACTCAACGAGAAGCGCCTGCGCAAGGCGAAGGGGCTTATGCAGGACGTGGCGCCGCCCTACGTCCATCCGTCGGGCGGGCTCGAGGGGCGCACCGTGCTGCTCGGGTGGGGTTCCACCTACGCGGCGATCCGAGAGGCCGTAGACATGCTGAACGCAGAAGGCGAGAGCTTTGCCATGATCCACTTCTCCGAGCTGTGGCCGCTGCGCACGCACGAGCTGGAGCAGGTCTTCGACCAGGCGGCACGCATGATCGCAGTCGAAGGGAACGCCACCGGGCAGTTGGCCTCGCTCGTGGCCCAGCAGACAGGCCTTAAGGTCCACGGGTTCATCGGCAGGCACGATGGGCGTCCGCTCACGGCCGCCGACATCGCGCAGGAGGTGGCACGGTGAACGCCAAGGAGTACCTCGCCGACGTCGAGCTCGCCTGGTGCCCCGGATGCGGGAACTTCGGGATCCGCCAAGCTCTGGCCAAGGCCCTCGCCACCCTGGAGCTCCCCCACCACCGAGTGGTGCTCGTCACCGGCATCGGCCAGGCCGCCAAGATCGCGCACTACATCTCTGTCAACGGGTACAACGGGCTCCATGGGCGTACGGTTGCCGCCGCTGCGGGGATCAAGATGGCGCGCCATGACCTGACCGTCATCGCCGAGTCCGGAGACGGCGACCTGTACGGGGAAGGCGGCAACCATTTCCTGCACAACATCAGGCGGAACGTGGACATCACGATCATCGCCCACGACAACCGGGTGTACGGCCTCACCAAGGGACAGGCATCGCCCACCGCCCCTCAGGGGTACAAGACCAAGGCGCAACCCTTCGGTTCGCTGAGCGCCCCGTTCCATCCGGCCGCTTTGGCGGTGGCGCTCGACGCGCCGTTCGTGGCGCAGAGCTTCGCCGGCGACGTGGAGGGCACCGCGGCCCTCATGGTAAAGGCGGTTCAGCATCGGGGGTGCTCGTTGTTGAACATACTCCAGCCATGCCCCGTGTGGAACCGCATCAACACGTTCGCTTGGTACAAGGAGCGCGTCTTCTCTCTCGAGGATGAAGGACACGATCCCTCCGACCGGTCGGCAGCGTTCGCCGTGGCCGCGCGCCAAGACGATCGCATCTTCACCGGGATCCTCTACAGGAGAGAAGGTCCCACCTTCGAGGACCGACATCCCGTCCTGCAGGAAGGCGTGCTCGCCGACAGACCCCTGCCCACCGAGAGCGAGCTGCGAGCGCTTCTGGAGGAGTTCCGGTAAGCCCGCCCTATTCTCCCTGCAGCGCGCGGAGCAAGCGGATCTGGCCTGCGTGGTAGACGTCGTGGGTGCCCATGTTCACCAAAGCCTCGGCTAGGGGTTGTCCCCAGTCGGCGAACGGCTCGCCCAGCGCCCGGACGTCAAGCTCCGCGACACGCAACACGATCTCCTGAGACACCGCCTTCAGCTCGCGGAGATCCTTCTGCCAGGCGGCCTCGTCGCCCTCAGCCGCAGCCCAGTCCCGGGCTCCCCACTCGCGTGGATCTGGTCGTCGGCCATCCCAGAGCTCGAGCAGGTACCGTTTCCAATGCGTGACGTGTCGTACGGTCTGCCAGATCGTGTGCCGCCCCTCCCCTGCCCGCCAGCCCGCCTGCAGCGCGTTCAGCCCGTCCACCGCCATCGAGAGCGACACCTGCCAGGATTCCCGCTCGAACGTCTGCGCCAGATGCTGCTGCACGAGTTCCTTGAGCGTCATGCTGCTGCCTCCTCAACCTGGGATCAACGGCCATGGTGGCATGTCGGACGGCGATGGGCAAGCCCTGCTCGGCCTCCCGGTCAACCGAGATCGATCTCTACGTAGGGGTCCATGCATGGAGGGCCTGCGGCGTACTGCACACGCCTCGCGTGGAGGTCCATGACCACGGAGGCCCGGGTGGCGTAGCGGGCATGGTGGGGCAGTGCCGGATCCGGATGCCGACACACCGAGCTCGGATGGCCCTCGTGATCGCGCAAGGCTTCCTGGACATCCTCAACAGCGACGGACCTGCGCACATCGAGCAGTGTCCGCAGACGGCTCTGACGAAGGTAGGTGGACTCGCGCTCCTCAGCCAGGGGCTGGACAATGCCTAGACGGTCGGGATCCAAGAAGTGATTCGCGTGAACGAGCACGCCCATCTCGGGCTCCCAGTTCTGCGCGCGGTCAAGGACGCGCTCCACCGCGACCGCTCGCTCCCCCTGCCCCACGAGGAAGCATGCAGAACAAGGGCTCAGGCCGTCACGCGCAGCGTCGACCGCCTGCTCGAAACCGGTCGCTGTCAGAATGCCGAGGCACCGCACGTGAAACGGTCGGCCCGGGCCATCCCAGCGGTCGACGTCGGAGACGAGCCCGTTCACCGCCAGCGCAACACCTTCTGAGTTCAGGCCGATCTTCGGCCCGGCGATCCCCGCCTCGGTGAATCCCCAGATCCGAAGCTCCCCCCACGCGAGACTCAGCCACGCGGTATCCACCTCGGGGATCCAGTCCCAGTTCTCTCCGAACAGCATCCCCCCACCGCCTGTCTTCTCCGGCAGGACCGCGAACGAAGTGCAGGCGGTGGCTGCCAACCCCTGCCGCACGTACTCGCTGTACATGAGCTCATAGCGGACGTTCAGCGCCGTGACGACGCTGATCGGAACCCCAGCGCCGCGCGCGATGCCCCGCACCATAGCCGCATAAGCAGCCTCGTCAGCGCGCAGCCGCTCCCACCAGAGCCGCGCGCGACGGAGCACGGTCGCACCGGCTAGGCCCAGCTCCTCCCGCATTCTCGTAAGACAGAGGTCCGCATTGTGCCGTACCTGACGGCGCAAGCCGATGCCGTGCTGCAGACCGATCTCGGTGGGCGAACCCGCCAGGCGCACCGTCGGCAGTCCAGGGAACTCCATCACCCAGCGCTCAGCGTCTTCTCGAACTCCACCCAGGCAGGTTGGCGCACGAAACCGAGGCGATCGTTGATGGCCAGCATCCCCTCGTTGACAGTAGCGTTCCAGGTCTTGATGAGCCTGTAGCCGTGGAGCTTGGCGTAGTCGATCGTCTGGAGCTTGAGCGCCATCGCGATCCCCCGACCCCGGTAGTCCCTGCGGACCGCGGTCAGCCCTTGGTAGAGGCTGCCAGGCTGCGCCTGCGAGGCGAACAAGGCGCTCTCGCCCACGTACCGATCGCCCTGGACGGCGATGAAGTACCCATCGAGCAGCGCCTCTGGGTTCTCCACCGCGTGCCGGACGAACGTGTCCATCGAAGGCACCGTGTACGGCGTGGTGGAGGGGACATCGGCCATCAGTGTGGTGTGGAGCTCGAAGATCCTCTCGAGCCAATCGCCCCGGGTCCCGCGCTCCTCGGCCACCGTGGTGAACCTGATTCCTTCTTGTTCCATCCTCGGTGCGTACGCGGCGAACGGCGTCGAATCGAAACCCTGCACATCCAGGTGCGACTCCCATGAGCGCAAGACCTCAACGAAGCCGCGCGTGCGCAGATAGCGCAGCGTGTCGGGCATCATCTCCCGCGTCGAGGTATGGAGCCAGCGCGCACCGAGCTCGGACAGCTGTGCCATGGCATGCTCGTAGAGCGCTGTGCCGATCCCCCGACCTTGGAACGCAGGCCGCACTGCTGCCCAGAGCCAGAGACGCTGCGGGTGGTACCGCGACTCCATGTGGTGGTACGCCACGTACCCGGCCGGCGTTCCATCTTGAACCCACGCCATGTGTCGCTTGAGGAGGCATTTCGAGCGGTCGAAGCTTCGGTCGTCGTAACGAAGGGAGGCCGCGGTCACCGGATGATCCGGGTACACCTCGGTGTCGATCTGCGCGAGTGCCTCGTAGTGCGCATCGTCCTCCTCGAAGTCCCGCAGCGTGATGTCCATGCCCTCCCCCTCAAGTGCCCACGATTGCGGGATCCTATCCCTCGCGCATGGCCCTCACAAGGCGCGAGCGGGCGAAGCCGCGAGGCTTCGCCCGCTCTGCGGGCTCAGCGGTGCGAGCGTGGGTCAGTTGCCGATATGAATCCGGAAGCTCAGCCTCCACCGACCGTCCGGCCCCAAGTGCCAGCAGACCCTGGCGTACGAGGGGCACTCCCCGATGAACACATGCCAGGAACCGTCGTCATAGTACCAGCCCCATCCCCACGGCGGAGCTGTGGGAGGCGTCCAGCTCGGCGGACACGGTCCCCACCACCAGCCCGGAGGGCAAGGGACCGGAGGCGCCGGCGGCGCCGGAGGCGGTGCGGGTTGGTGCACGATCCTGAAACTGGTCCACGCGGTCACGTAGCCCACGGGCTCGGGGATCAGGCCCAGGACCTCCACGCGTCCTCGGTCCGGGTCGGGAGCGATCAGCGGGAAGGGTTGCGCCTCCGAGCCGGACTGGAATCCCAGAGGTTGCTTGCTGGCAAACACCTGGATGTGGTCCACTCCCGCAGGCGCGGCCACGCGCAACCTGTAGGTCGGCTTGTCCGGCAGCACGTGCGTACCCGCAGACAGGTACGGGTTCGGAGAGAACCAGTTCGGGAAGATCTGTCGCACCTGCCCCACAGCGTCGATGCTGAGCACATAGACATATGCCGGCTGCGAGATGTGCACGAACACACGTGCGTACTCCCCCACAGTGTACTGGGCCTTGTCCGTCCACACGTTCACCCGCAGATCGGGCGGGGGTACGGGCTCAGGAACCAGCCCCAGAGGCGAGACATCGCTCGCCGCTCCGCTCCACGCGCCTACCAGCATCACAACGGCCATCCACATCAGTGTCTTCTTCAAGGTGACCCACCTCCGCCGTATATACCCGCCGGAGTGTCCTCAGGTTTCACCGCCCGCCGGAGACGCCGCGACGGTGAACCTGCGCATCCGGCCTGTCGCCTGGGCAGGGCGGCTATAATCGCCTCCGTTCGGGAAAGGGGTGAGGAGCAGGCATGACACTGGAGATAGCGATCGTCCTGGCCATCCTTGTGGCAGCCCTGATCGTCTTCGCCCTGGATCTCTTCCCCATCGACTTCGTCGCCTTCGCGATCATGGCCGTGATCCTCCTGCTCGGACCCATTCTCGGACTCGTCCCCGAGGATGCGATCGCCGGCTTCAGCAACCCGGCGACCATCACCGTGTTGGCTATGTTCGTCCTCAGCGGCGCCGTGTACCGCACAGGGATGATCAACCTCCTGGCACATCGCGTGCTACGCTTTGCCGGTGCCAGCCACCTTCGCCAGCTGCTAGCTGTGATCCTGCTTGCCGGGCCCATCGCGGCGTTCGTGAACAACACGCCCGTGGTGGCGATACTTATTCCAGTGGTCGTCCGCATGACCCGTGAGCACGGCCGCCCTCCCTCCAAGCTCCTCATCCCCCTCTCCTACGCCGCGCAGTTGGCCGGCGTCGTCACGCTGATCGGTACTTCCACGAACATCCTGGCTTCCTCTCTGGCAGACGGAGCGGGCCTTGGGGGCTTTGGCCTGTTTGAGTTCTCCTTCATCGGGCTCATCGTGTTCGCGGTGGGCGCCCTGTATATCCTGTTCGTGGGCCACCGTCTCCTTCCCGATCGGCGCACCGAGGGAGACGTGGCCGATCAGTACCAAGTGCGGGAGTTCATCTCCGAGGTCGTCGTCGAGGAGGGGTATCCCCATCTGGGCTGCACGCTGGCCCAGTGCGACCTGGGGCGGGAGATGGGGATCCAGGTGGTGGGGATCGTCCGGGAGGGGAAGCCTCTGCCCTTCCCTCTGGGCTCGCAGGCGCTGCAGCAGGGCGACATCCTCCTCGTCCAGGCCGACCGCGAGCGGCTGCTTCAGATCCGCGACGTCGCCAAGGGGCTCAACATCGAACCCGAGACGCGCCTCGCCGACCACGAGCTCAAGTCGGCCGAAGTGGGTCTGCTGGAAGTGGTGATCGGGCCCAACTCCGACCTCATCGGAGGCACCCTCGTATCCACGGACTTCCGGAACCGCTACGGCTGCACGGTCGTGGCTCTACAGAAGCACGGAGAGATCCTAAGGCAGCGGCTCGCCAACGTGCGGCTCAGCTTCGGCGATACGCTCCTCCTGCAGGGGGAGCGCCACGCGCTGGAGGTGATCCGACGTGATCCCAACTTCATCGCTGCCGAGGGCGCGCCTCAGG
>PWTC01000047.1 GCA_003563005.1 Candidatus Acetothermia bacterium | reverse complement strand
GGGACTGCAGCCATGCGCTGGTCTCTCCTCTGCGCGGGGGTGGGCATTGGCCTCTTGGTCACGATCCCGCTTGGGCTGATCGCCCTGCTTGTCGCATACCTTCTGCTTGCCGCTGCGTGGCTCCGTCCTTTGGGCCAGACTTAGGGCCTCCTCGTACGCTGTGCGCACCGAGATAGCCCTTCGGAACGGGCGCCCCGTGCAACTCACTCCCAGCGGAAGGTCCACGCGGCGAGGGCCGTCCCGGCAAGCATCACCCCCGCGAGCACAGCGAGCTCGACCGGATGCGCGCTGAGTGCGTCTCCCGTCCACAACCCTCGCAGCAACCTCACCGCGTGGGTAAGCGGGATGAAGCGAGCCACGGACTGCACCCCCTCCGGCATGACCTGCATCGGCACTACCGCTCCCGAGAGGACCAGCATCGGATAGAGGGTCACGTTTCCCACCAGGGTGGCTACCCGAGCGTTCGGAGCTAGCCCCGCCAGGAGGTAGCCCAGAGAGAGCATCGCCCCCGTGCTCAGGAAGACGCCGACGAACACCGTCCCCGGATTTCCCCCGAACCGCACGCCGTAAGCCACGGTTCCCAACAGGAACAGAAGGCCGACACCGAGCATGGTCATGCCGAAGTACACCGTCACGTCGGCCATGATGTAGGTGAGCGGCCTCAGCGGCGACGCCCGAAACCGTCGCAGCACACCCGTCTCCCGCCGCGTCGAGGTCTCCACGGCAGACGCGACGAGGCCGACGATCCCGATGACCATCGCCGCATAGCCTGGCAGCCCCACGTCGAGAGCTCCTCGCCCGCTGAGCAGAGGATCGGGCTCGTTGCCGAAGATGAACCCCATCAGGACAAGCAGCATGGGCGCCATCAGCAGCGTGAAGAAGACGGCGAGGGGCTCTCGCAGGAACAGCCTCGCTTGCACGATCAGCAGCCTCGACAGACCTCGGAGCTTGGGCATCTCACTCCCTCATCTTCTTACCGGTGAGCACCAAGAACACGTCCTCCAGGTTCGGCTGCTCGGTGCGCAGATCGCGAAACGCGACACCGCCCGACTCCAGGGAGCCCGCCACGCTGCTGAGGAAACGGTCGCCTTCACCGCTCACCGTAACGCGCTCCCCTGTCTGTTCCACTGCCGTGACACCCGGCAGAGCGCGCAGCGCCGCGTCGTCGAACGCCCCGTCTACCTGGAACACCACTCGTCTTCCCGCCTCGAGCGAGGCGATTAACGCCCTTGGGCTGTCCAGCGCCACAAGTCGTCCATGGTCCATGATCGCCACCCGATCGCATAGCCGTTCGGCCTCCTCCATGAAGTGGGTCGTCAGGAAGACAGTCTTCCCGCGTTCACGGATGTCGGCGACGAGCTCCCACATCGATCGGCGCGACTGGGGATCGAGGCCGGAGGTGAGTTCATCGAAGAATACGATATCCGGGTCGTTCACCAATGCCAGCGCGATGAACACGCGCTGCTTCTGGCCACCTGACAGCGTGGCAAGCGGCGCTCGCTGCTTGTCCGCAAGGGCCAGTTGCACAAGCAGCGGTCGCCAGTCCACCGATGTCCGGTAGAACGAGGCAAACAGGGAGAGCGCCTCCTCCACTCGGATCCGCGGCGGGAGTGCCGCGCTCTGGAACTGAACCCCCATCCGCTCGCGAAGCTCGTAGCGGTCGTGCTGCGGATCGAGACCCATCACCCGAACGCTCCCGCTGTCGGGCTTTCGGAACCCTTCGATGCACTCGATCGTCGTCGTCTTGCCCGCCCCGTTAGGGCCGACAAGACCGAAGATCTCGCCCGCTCTGACGTCGAAACTCACCTCGTCGACCGCGGTCAGCGCACCGTAGCGCTTGACCAGCCGCTCGCACTGCACTGCATGCGGCTCAAGCTCAGGGTTCGCCACTTCGGTCATGATGCTCCCGTAGCCCACGGCATTCCCGTAGCGGCTCGGCGTTCAGGGGCTGTTGCTCTTCCGTCCCCGCGGACTGCCGTTGACTTCACCTTCATCTCGATGCTACCTTCCCTTACTTTCCCGCACCGGGCACTTCAGGCGTACCCCTCAGGCTGTCGGAGCCTCCGGTACTGTCGGACGTCGATCGGCCACCACACAAGATGGAAGAGCGCGTGCGCGGCCATGGCGGACAGAAGACCATGCTGCCAGTACAACCAGCCGAACACAAGCGACGCCCAGAGGTTGAGCACCAGCATGGTGGCCAAGAACGCCGGGGTGCGCTGACAGCCCGCGGCCAGGTAGGACGGCGCATGCCCGAGCCCGAACAGCAGGCCGGAGACGACGATGGCCGCCCACATTGACAGCGGGCCCGTCCCGCCCAGAGCGAGGGAGAACAGCCAAGCCAGCAGGCTCATCAACCCCCAGCGTGTGAGCACTTCCTCGGCGATGCCGCCGTAGAGCACCCGCCCCCAGAGGCCGATGCCGTTACGCAGTCCTTCAAGAGCTCTGAGGGTGACAGCATCCAACCTCCGACGGAACCATCCGTAGTAGAGCGCCAGGAAGAGCACTGCGCCCGGTCCCCCCACCAAGCCGGCCCGGACCAACTGAGAGGATGCAGCTTCCCACGCCGGCGCCCCGCTGACCACGGCCTCGAAGAACGGAGCAGCCAGGCCCGCCCTCGGTGCTGTCACGATGCCCAGCGCAGCGGTGGCCGCCACCAGAAAGGAAGTCTGGACGATAGCGATCGCCAACAGCACGCGTCGAGAGGGGAGTGTCTTCTCACCGGCGGCCCGTTCGGCAAGCGCCCCGATGATCCGCACCGTCCCGGGGACGGTGACGGCAACACCGGGAAGGCACACCCCGACCAAGAGCGCGAACAGCTTCCAGTCGAACACCGAACCCCCTTCGGCGGGCATGATCCCCTCTACGGGGTGCACACCCCCCTTCACACCCGCATGACGACGGTGCGGCTCACCCTCCGGCACATCCCCACGATGCGCCCGCGCGCACACGAGCCACAGCCGGCTTAGAGCGCCCGGCCGGCGTTTTCCTCACGCCACAGCCCGCCTCTTCCGGATCCAGCGCCATACCTCGCGTGGACTGGCCGACTTGCCGTACATAAGCATTCCTACCTCGAACACCTTGGCCGCGAGCCGGACAAGCAGGTAATCGGCCAGGGCCAACACGGACATCGTGGCCAGGATCTCCCACCAGGGGACCGTGGTCACCGCCGTCCGGAAGAGCATGGTCGCCGCGGTGAACGGTGGGATGAACCCCATCGTCCGCACCCACGTGCTATCGGGGAACTGGATGATGAAGCTGACCACGAACAGAGGCACCGCGGGGATGATGGCTACCCAGCTCACCGATTGCGAGCTGGACTGGAGATCGCGCAGCATCGCCCCGAGAAGCGCGTACATGCTCGCGATGAACAAGTACCCCAGCACAAAGTACGCCACCGAGATCACGATCACCTCGGGGGACAGCGCGGCCCAGATCCCCGGCAGGAAACGGCTGGCGGCCACGAGCGCCACGACCGCCCACACCGTCACCTGCAGGATCC
>PWTC01000016.1 GCA_003563005.1 Candidatus Acetothermia bacterium | reverse complement strand
CGTTGGCGGTCACGACAGCTCCCAACCCTTCCTCTGTCGGCGAGGCGGTCACGATCACCGCCACCGCCACAACCGTCAGCGGAGGAAGCCCCACGGGAACCGTGAGCTTCAGTGCGGGCGCCACCGTACTGGGGAGTGCGGTGCTTGTGAGCTCAGGGGCCGATCAGAGCAAGGCAGTGCTCGTCACCACAGAGATCCCGCTCGGCACGCACACGATCACGGCCACCTACCTGGGCGAGGGTCGCTTCGAGGGCAGCTCTGCCACGACTGAGCACACCGTGCAGAAGCGCCCCACGGTGACCAAGGTGTTCGCGTCGGACACACCCCTTGTGGTCGGGGATACGGTGACCGGTACTGTCACGGTCTCCGGCCCGGGGACGGTGCCCACGGGCATTGTCGAGCTGACCGTCAGCCCTGACGACGAGGGCGCCCCGACTTCGTGGACGCACACACTGACGCCTGCGGACGGCGGTCAGTTCACGTTCAACTACACACCAAGTAGCGCCGAGACCACGTCCCACACGTTCACCGCCACCTACGCCGGCGACACCACGCACGACGGGAGCAGCGGCAGCTTCATCCAGGCGATCCTCAAGCGGGTTGCCGATGTGCAGCTCCTCCTCGCTCCGTCAACTGCCTACATCGGCCAGGCGGTGACGCTGAGCGTTCGCGTGGAGGACGGTACGACAGCGGGAACCGGTTCGATGCCCACCGGAGATGTCACGTTCAGCGACGGCGGCAAGAACGGCGACTTCTCCTCCGAGACGGTCACCCTGAGCGGAGGCACGGCCAGCGTGACCTACACCCCGGGGCCGGGGGACGCGGGCACGACGCTGATCACCGCTGCGTACTCCGGGTCGACAATCCATAGGACAACTTCGCGCAGCGAGAATCTGCAGGTCCTGCTGCGTCCTACCGAGACCAGGATCGAGGGTTGCGCGTCCATCCTGGTGGACGAAACGTGCACCTACACTGTCACCTTGGTGGACGTGGCCGCAGCGGGCACGGCACCGAGCGGCCCCGACGGGACGGTGAGTATCAGCAGGCTGTCACCGCTCCCCGGAAGCGCGATTGTCAACCCGTCCTCGTTCACGCTCAGCTCATCTCAAGGTACGTTCACCTACAGGGCCACCGCGCTGAACGATGCGGGGGCGCAGGAACTCCTGCGCGCCGACTACACGCCCGTTGGCGGCAGCAACGCGATCCACGCCCCCAGTGCCGGCGGTTACATCCAGCCCATCCAACGGCGCCCCACGGTCACCACGCTTGTCTGCACTCCCACCAGCACCGGCGCTACGTGTGAGGTCTCCGTCGCTGAGGATCCAGGCAACGCGGGAACTCAGTCCACCCCCGTGGGGCAGTTCCGGCGGATCGACAACGATCAGATCGTGACCAGCCCGTTCACGGTCGCATCACAGGACATCCTCGTCAGCGTGAATGTCTGGTTTGAAGCCTCCAACCAGGTCCATCTCGACTCCACGGCCTCAGACCTCGTCGATCGCACTGCGTTCATCCCGTACGAGGAACCTGGGCCACCGGGCGATCCCTCAGACTGCAGGGCTGATTGCGGAAGCGGCGGGATCAACATCGACGCACTCATCAT
The DNA here is from genome assembly GCA_003563005.1 of Candidatus Acetothermia bacterium. Lineage (GTDB taxonomy): Bacteria > Bipolaricaulota > Bipolaricaulia > Bipolaricaulales > Bipolaricaulaceae > PWTC01. Next base: position 1,917 of record PWTC01000016.1, on the reverse strand, counting down.
GGGGCTCAACATCGCCGTTGAAGCGCTCAAAGCGATAGGTCTGGGACTCGACGCTGCGGCGATACCCATCAGCCTCATCCCTGAACCGATCTGGGGCGCGGGGATCGGGGTTGTAGCCGGGGCGACGATCCCCATCAAGGACATCGTCTTGGCCGTCATCAACGGAGCAAAGCTAGGCGTCGATATCGCGGTACAGGTTATGGAGCAAGACCTCGATGGTGATGGTCTGCCGGCCATCATCGAAGCCCTGATTGGCACATCGGACCTCAACCCCGATACCGACGGGGACGGATTGGGGGATGCGGAGGAGATTGCCTGGGCCGGCGGGTGGTTCGGCGGGACGCGCCGTCCCAACCCGTTGATCCCCGACAGCGATGGGGACGGCCTCCTGGACGGAGCAGAAGTCTACCTGTACGGCACAAACCCCTGCGTGGCGGACACAGACTGCGATGGTCTCGGAGACGGACTCGAGGTCTCGACCTGGGTCACGCCCTCCGCGGATGCCGGCTTCCATATGCCCAATGCCTCCGTGGACATCGTCTCGGGGATGCCATTCTTCTCCGGCTTTGCCGATCCCCGAATGTGGTCGAACCCGCTGCTCTACGACACGGACGGAGACGGCCTTTCCGATTACTACGAGATCGGCAAATCATGCGGGACTCCTCCCGCTGGGGCCACGTACGGCCCGTTCGTCAACATGACCGACTCGGACGGCGACGGCCTGTCCGACCATGCTGAGGTGACCGCCGGGGGCGCGCGTGCCCCGACGAGAGACTCCTGGTCCACGGCACTCGTTCAGGTGGGCGACAGCACCCGCCCTGGCATAGGCTGGACCGACCCGTGCAACCCGGACACCGACGGCGACGGTATGCTGGACGGAGCGGAGATCGGCCTGTGGGGATGGCAGGTCACCGCGTTCACCCCGGACGGACCGGTGGTCACCGTGCCCGCACTGGACATCGATATGGACGAGGACGGGCTTCTGGACAGTTGGGAGCTCAATGTCTACGGCACAAACCCGCTTCACTGGGACACCGATGGCGACGGTGTTAGCGATGGCATCGAAGTATCCACGCGCTTTGCGCCTACTCCGGCCCATGGGTTCTCCCCGCTCCTCCCGGCACCGATCGGCCCGGACCCGGACACCTACTTCCCTGGGTTCGACGACCCCCGTATGTGGTCGAGTCCCTTGCTCGCCGATACCGACGGCGATGGCCTCTCCGACTGGTACGAGATCGGCAAGTCCTGCGTTCCCGACTACAGCCCCCATGCGACCTACGGGCCGTTCGTGGCCATGGCCGACTCGGACGGCGATGGCCTCTCCGATCATGCTGAAGTCACGGCCGGGGGCCTGCGTCCGCTCGATCCTGCGTACAGCCGTGACTCGTGGTCCACGACCTGGGTGACGATCGGCAACAGCCTCGGCCCAGGCTCAGGTTGGACCGACCCCTGCAACCCGGATACCGACGGAGATGGAATGCTCGACGGTGCCGAAGTCGGCCTGTGGGGCTGGCAGACCACGGCGATCACTCCGGACGGGCCGGTCGTCACCGTGCCTGCGCTGGACATTGATATGGACCAGGACGGGCTTCTCGATAGCTGGGAGCTCAACGAGTACGGGACGAACCCGCTCCACTGGGACACAGACGGCGACACGGTCAGCGATGGCATCGAGGTCTCCACACGTTTCGCGCCGACTCCGGCCCACGGGTTCTCCCCTCTTCTTCCGGCACCGATCGGTCCAGGACCGGATACCTACTTCCCTGGGTTCGACGACCCCCGCATGTGGTCCAACCCGCTGATTGCTGACACGGATGGCGATGGCCTGTCTGACTGGTACGAGATCGGCAAGTCGTGCTCACCGAGCGGCCCGCACATGACCTATGGGCCGTTCGTAGCCATGGCCGATTCCGACGG
>PWTC01000028.1 GCA_003563005.1 Candidatus Acetothermia bacterium | reverse complement strand
GTGGTCGACATCTACATGCCGGACGTGAAGTACGGCGACAACGCGGCCGGGGCACGCTACTCAAGCATCCCGGACTATTGGGATCGGGCCCGCGGGGCGCTACTCGAGATGCATCGGCAGGTGGGGGATCTGGTCACAGAGGGAGAGCTGGCGGTGCGGGGGGTGCTCGTGCGCCACCTGGTGCTTCCCAGGGACCTGGCCGCAAGCGACGCGGTGCTCTCCTTTCTCGCCGAGGAGCTTGGCGAAGAGACGTTCGTGAACATCATGGCCCAGTACTACCCGGCCCACCAGGCGTTCGCCTACCCGGAGCTCAGCCGCAGGCCGACCTCCGAGGAACTCTGTCGTGTTCACGCGCGTGCCCGCGAGTTGGGTCTAAGGAGAGCAGGGCCCCATTAGTCTCTTCTCCGATCTTCTAGGCATGCCGAACCGAACGGGCAGGACGCGCCATCGCTGGGTATCCTGTCGGCCAGGTGCAGCACACGAGGCGTAGGCTGAGGAGGCTGACGATGAAGCATTCGGCTGAGGTGCAGTACAAGATGGAGCTCTCGCCCCACGTCCATTCGGGGATCACCAAGGACGCGCTTATGCTCAAGACGTTCGCCCTCATGTGCGTGCCGGCGGTCGCCGCCGTGTTCGCCATGGGAACCGGCGCGCTTGTCCACATCGCCCTGGCCGTGGGAACTTCCCTGGTCTGCCACTTCCTCGTCTACTTCGCCGAGCTGCATGCGACGGGGAGCACGAGTTACCCGACGCCTGCCTCGCCGCTTGTGGCGGGGATGATCGTCGGCCTTTCCATGCCCATCGCCGCCCCCTACTACGCTACCGCGGCTGTGGCAGCGCTGACCATGCTCCTGTTCAAATGGCTGCAGGGGCGTGTGTTCGGCCGCAAGTACATCAACCCGGCTGCGGCGTCCAAGGTATTGCTGCTGGTGACGTTCACCTTGCTCGCCGGACTCAGCGAGGGGCTTCTGTTCCACCCGCATCATCTGCGGCTCGATATGTGGACCGCCGCGGGGTTCGATCGCGCCATCTCGTTTTACGACGGACGCGTAGGCCTGCCCGCGATCGAGAGCCTCATCCTGTGGAAGGATCACGGGTGGATCGGCGGGGCTTCGGGCCTGGCCGTGCTCGCAGTGGGGATTGGTGCGGTCCTCTGGCTCAAGCTGAAGTGGCGCATCGTGATGTCACTCATGGTTGTAATGGGCACGCTTTCTGTCCTGATGGCACTGATCACCGGAGGGAGCTTGGCCGGACGCCTCGCTTTTCACCTCTTCACCGGGAGCGTCATATTCATGGGGTTCTTCATGGCCACCGAGCCGCAGTCGACCCCTCTGACCGAAGGCGGGCAGTACGTCTTCGGTGCGGCCTTGGGCCTGGGCACGTTCTTCCTCCAGCAGCTGAACGTGCTCGGTGGGTCGATCCTGGTGCTCGTGGCGCTGAACCTGTTGACACCTCAACTGGACAGGATCGGAATGCACCGCTCGTACGGCCATGGAGGTGATCGCTGATGGCGCGACGCGACAGATATCACTTCAAAGAAGCTGGCGGCTTCGTGGTGGACGCTACCATCAAGCGCGGCGGTGAAGATGCTGCATTCGAGATCGTGCCAGATCCGGAGGTGTGCGTCATCTTCCTCAAGCAGCACGTGGGTGCGCCCGTCCAACCGCTCGTAGGCGCCGGGGACACCGTCGTCGAGGGACAGAAGATCGGCGATTCGGACGAGGCGATGAGCGTTCCGGTGCACGCGCCCGTTGGGGGAAAGGTGCTCAGGATCGTGGACGCCTACCATCCTGTCGCCGGCGTGCCCGCCCCGGCGGTGTTCATCGAGCGGTCCGAGGACGCGGCGCTTCCGGTGCGGTTGCCTGCATTCGAGCCCGGGGCACTGGACGACACGGACCGCTCGGAGCTGCTTGCTGGGGTTCGCGAGGCGGGTATCGTGGGCCTGGGCGGCGCTGCGTTCCCGGCCCACGTCAAGCTGGGGATGCGCGACAAGGTCACACGTCTGGTCATCAACGCCAAGGAGAGCGATCCCAACGTAGCCTGCGACGTGCGCCTCAAGCGCGAGAAGCCGGCGGACATCGTGGCCGGCATCCAGGCCATGGCACGGTTGCTCGGTCCCAACGAGATCGTCTTCGCCACCCGTGCAGAGCCGGGTGCGTTCCCGGAGCTTGAGGCGCGCCTGGCCAGGGCGGGCGTCACCGTGGCTCATATCCGGCCGAGCTACTCGGTCGGAAGCGACAAACTGCTGGTCAAGGAGCTGTTTGGCCTCGAGGTGCCGTGCGGGAGCTACCCGCCCGACGTCGGAGTGGTCGTGCATAACGTGTTCACCGCGTATGCTGTGGCGCGAGCGCTGTTCGCCGGAGAGCCGCTCGTCTCCCGCGGGCTGACGTTGATATCACGTCAGACCGGCCCGCTCAACCTGTGGGTCAAAGTGGGGACGCCACTTCGACACGTGCTCATGCACGCGGGGCTGGACCCAACGGTCTATGATCGCCTGGCGATCGCCAGCATGCTCATGGGCCAGTCGGTGCCTAACCCCGATGTCCCCACGCTGAAGGCGACTGCCGGAATCTGCGCCTTCGGTCCTGACGAGCCGAGCCCGTACGCGAAGCAGCTCCCCTGTATCCGATGCGGGTACTGCAACCTGGTGTGCCCGGTGGGTATCTACCCGGTGCTCATCATGGAGGCGGAAAAGCGAGGGGATGTGCGGCGGATGAAGAAGCTGCACGCCGAGGACTGCATCGACTGCGGTCTGTGCTCCTACGTCTGCCCCTCGGCGATCAAGCTGACCGGCCACCTCCGCCGGGCCATAAGGGCTGTGCGGCAATAAAGGGGACAGGCGCCTTTTCCGACGGAAAAGGCGCCTGTCCCCCAACGCGCTCAAGCCGGGCGATCGCTTCGGCGAAGGCCTTGGGATCGCTCGTCTTGAACACGGCGACCTGCTCTTCTCGATCTTCTTGCACCCTCGCGACCATCCCCGCCTGTCCTCTGCGTAGACGCACAGGCGGTTGCCGGGGTCAGCAGTACCGACGGTCAGGCCTCAGCGGTCGGTCAGCGCATCCGCCAGGCCCGGCACATGCTCGGCTCCCGTCAGGACCTGCAGGCTGGCGCCCTCAAGATCGCCTTCGACCGGCTGTGTCTCTCCTCCCAGGAACTGCGCCAGGAAGGCCTCGGCCAGGGCGAAGAAGGAGAGCCGGTTCTCGGGTCGGACGAACCCGTGCCCCTCATCCGGGTAGAGCACGTAGGTCACGGGGATCTCCCGCGCCTGCATGGCCTCGACGATCTGGTCCGATTCGACCTTCTTCACCCGCGGGTCGTTGGCGCCCTGCCCGATGAGGAGCGGACGTCGGATCCTCTCCACGTGGGTCAGCGGCGAGCGCTCGCGAAGGAATGCTTGGTCGCCCTTGTCCTTCGGATCGCCCACCCTCCGGGCGAGCATGGGGAACATTGGGGCCCAGTAGGGGGGGATGTTGTTGAGCAGCGTGACGAGGTTCGACGGGCCGACGATGTCCACCCCACAGGCGAAGCGCTCGGGGGTGAAGGTCAGGCCCACCAGGGTGGCGTAGCCGC
>PWTC01000032.1 GCA_003563005.1 Candidatus Acetothermia bacterium | reverse complement strand
GTACGCCCGGGAGGACTCGAACCTCCGACCTGCGGTTTAGGAAACCGCTGCTCTATCCTGCTGAGCTACGGGCGCGCGATACGGATCCAGCCGCATCCAGGAGCATTCTAGCCGCACATTTCGACCAGGGTCAAGCGGCCAACCCTACGATCGGCATCGCGCAGGGGGGAGGGTAGCTCTGCTTAGGCCCGCGGTGTCCCGCGCTGGCAACGGGGACAGTAGTGTGTCACACGGTCGTCGTATCGCACCTCGGCGATCGGTGTACTGCAGCGCGGGCACGGCATGGCCGCCTTCCCGTGCATCTGCAGGAAGTCACGGATCTCCTTCTCGAAGAGTTCCCCTTGCGTTCGCTCCCGTAGCGCCTCGATGGCTCGGGAGAGCGTGTCAGGCACCGCACGCCACAACGCTTGTCCTTCGTCCGCAGTGAGTGTGTGGCTGTAACGCAGCGGGCTGATCGCCACTCGGTAGAGCACCTCGTCCGCATAGGCGTCTCCAATCCCAGGAGCCACGCGGGGATCCGTGAGGATCTCCTTGACACGTCGTCGCCCCGCTCGAAGCGCCTTCCTGAAGGCCTCCCAGGTGAACTCCTCGTCCAAGGGATCCGGTCCCAACCCGGCCCACAACGGCACATCCATGGGGTCGTCTGCCAACCAGACCTGTGCCGTCCGACGAGGTCCCGGAACGATAATCCGTGTGTCGTTCCCGTCGTCGAGTCCGATCACAAGGGCCGTGGTCCGCGTAGCCGCATGGGCGCTCGCCCCATGCCACATCCACGCCCATGGGGCGAGATCGATCACGAGGTGCGCTCCCCTCTCTGTGGCTAGCGCCAACAGCGCACCCTTGCGCACGAAGGTGTGGACCCGCTGGCCGAGGAGGGCGCTCACAGGTGAAGATCCGGAACCCAGAAGGCCGTCCCACAAGAGTCTGACCTCCCGAACCATGCGCTCGCTGGTTCGGGAGGCCAGGTTCTCCCGCAGTATTTCTATGTCAGGAAGTTCGAGCACTTCTCACGGGCAACATGGCCAGCACACTGGCCGCGGCGGGCAGCACCTCGGCGTTACCGCCCTCAGGGTGACCTCAGGAGCACACAGTCGTGAGAAGCAGGGCCAGTTGAACGTCAGTGGCCAGAAACATGGCCTCTGCTCCACCAGACGCAGGTTGTTGTCGTAGTCGCCCTCCGTGGTCACCACGATGACCCGGTAGTACCCCGGGGCCACCTGGATACCTTCAGCATCGCGCAGATCCCAGCTCGCCGAGAAGCTCGTTACGGAAACGGGATTGAGCAAGGTTTGGCTGTAGACAACCTGGCCCTCCCACGTCTCCACGCGCCACATGAGCACTTGGGGTGCAGGAGGAGGGCAGCAACAGAACGGAACGGGGAAGCATACCGGGAACCGGATGCCGATCTCCACCGTCTGCCCGGGGTACACGGTCGTGTAGCACCTGGGCACATCCGGGGTGAATGGTTCACACCAACACTGGGCCATGGCCACGCTCGCGAGCGCGACCACCATCACGAGGGACAAGAGCACTGAACGCCTCACGTTCACCACCTCCGTCCTACATTGTACATCGGGCACGTGGGTCACGACTCGGCCTCACCGGGAGCGACCAGGTACTTCGGACGCCCTCCGCTGAGGGCTGCAAGCACAGCGTCCACGGAGACAGCCGCCATGCGATGGCGGGTGGCCAGTGTCGCCGATCCGATGTGCGGAGTGAGTACCACATGCGGAAGATCCAGCAGACCGGGATGTACCTGGGGCTCCTCCTCGAAGACATCGAGCGCCGCCGCCCTCAGGCGCCCTTCGCGCAAGGCTCGCACCAAAGCGTCCTCGTCGACGACGGGACCCCGTGAGATGTTCACCAGGACCCCCTCGGGTCCCAGAAGCTCGAGTTCCCGCTTCCCGATGAGGTGGCGTGTCTCAGATGTCAGCGGCACACAGAGGACGACAAAATCGGACTCAGACAGCAGCTCATCGAGGGGAGCGCGTCGGGCTCCCAGCTCAGCCTCAACGTCGCGTTTCTCCGTGCGCGAGTTGTACAGGATCCTCATGGAGAAACCCCGCGCGCGCCGCGCTACCGCCGCGCCGATCCGCCCCATACCCACAATCCCCAGCGTCCCACCGTGCACATCAAGCCCAGCATGCTGGGGGAGGAACGTCCAGCCAGGGAAGCCGTGGGCGCGCAGGTCTCGGTCCGCCTCCCCCACCCGCCGGGCAGCGGCCATGAGGAGCGCCCAACCCAGATCCGCGGTGGTCTCCGTCAGGGCATCGGGTGTGTTCGCCACCATGATGCCACGCTTCGTCGCAGCAGATAGGTCGATGTTGTCCACCCCAACCCCGAGGTTCGCCACGACCCGCAGACGAGCGGCCCGAGCAAGGATCTCCTCGTCAATGCGATCAGCAAGAAGGCATATGAGTCCCTCGACGTCCCGCACGCGCTCTCTCAGCTCCTCAGGGGAGAGCGTCGGGCCCTCATGGACGGTGACCTCGTGGCCTGCAGCCCGCAGGCGGTCCACCTCTTCGGGGAAAAACTCCGTTGTGATCAACACGTTCGCCATGTACGACCTCCTCCTTTGCCCTGACTAGGCGCCGAGCAATGCCAAGGTGAGCGAGAGCGTCAGGACCGAGAGCACTGTGGATACCAGCAACACGGACGCCGCCAGATCACTCCGTAACCGATACTGCAGTGACAGGATCAGGCTGTTCACCGCGGTGGGGACGCTCCCTTCGACGATCAGCGCACTGCGGACCACGCCGGTGGCGCCAAACGCGGCCGTCAAACCCCAGGCAAGCCCAGAGCCCAACAGCAACCGCAACACCCCAAGCCACACCGCCCGTGCCCCGACAGCGCGGGGACGTACGTCGGCAAGCTGCATGCCCAAGAGGACGACCATCACTGGGATGGCTCCGGACCCAAGCAGTCCCGTAGACTGCTCCAGCCACAGCGGCAGCGCTCCGAGGGAGCGGAAGAGGACCGCCGCGAGCACGGCGTAGGTCCACGGAACCCGTATCACACTCGTGGCGATCCCCTTCGGGGAGAGGCGTCCGTTCCAGGTCGCCACCGCGATGCCGAGCGTGGCCACGAGCACAGTGTTCGTCGCCAGGAAGACCACCCCCACATCGAATGCCTCTCTTCCGAGCGCGAGCATGAGCACGGGTAGACCCAGGTTCCCGCAGTTCCCGAACATGAGCACCAGCGAGGTGACGGCACGCGCCCCGGCGTCATCGGGGAACAACCAGCGTCGCAGGGGAATCGAGATGAGCAGGAGTGCGATGTGGTACACAACGGTCACGCCGACCACCAGGACCAAGACCTCCCCCGTCAGGCGCGCCGTGCTGAGCGAATGGAAGATCAGGGCAGGCGACAAGCACCAGAAGGTGAGCTTGGCCAGGGGCTCACTCTCCAAACGGAGCCCCCGTCGGAGAAGCCATCCCACACCCATCACGAGGAACACGGGAAGCAGCGCATCCACGATCACAGCTGCACAAGGTTACTGAGTGGACGCAGGCCGCGCACGACTTGCCCGCGGCCACGTCTACGTGGTAGGGTCCCCCGTGACGACGCACCGCAT
>PWTC01000141.1 GCA_003563005.1 Candidatus Acetothermia bacterium | reverse complement strand
TCTTCCCAGGGGCCGCACGGGAGACCAGAATCTGCTCTCGGGCAGGTCGAACGGGAGATTCGTAGAGCCGTGCGCTCACGAGTGCATGTGATGGGAGACCAGCACGTGAGGAGACAGGGTGGCCGGTCGCACAGCCCAGACACGCTGCGGAGCGCGGGGAGGCTGAACAAGGTGCCACAGCAACAGAGTGCGTTGCGCACTCCAGGAATGGAAGGGTGAACGCGTTGACAGGCATCACAGCGGAACACCTCGGCACCCATACCTACCGCATAGTCGACGTGGCAGTAGTGGGCGGCGGCCCGGCCGGAGCGCTCACCGCAGCGGCTGCAGCGCCCGCTGCACGTACGGTACTCCTGGAGCGCGCTCCAAACCGACCGCCTCGATGCGCCGGGCTCATCGGCCCGCACGGCAGAGCCGCCCTGGATGTCCCGGATGACCTTGTGCTCGCTGAGATCCGACGTGTGCGCGTTCGCGGACCCACCGGGATCCTGTGGGAACTCACCTCCAAGGATGCGAAGGCGTTCGTTGTCGACCGGGCACGCCTGGATCGCCTGCTCGTCCAACGTGCACGAGAGGCCGGTGCCCAGATTCATCTGGGGGTAGCGGCCACCGGATGGAAGCCGGGAAAGCTGCTCACCACTCGGGGGGAGATCGTAGCGCCTGTGGTCGTGGGCGCGGACGGGCCTCGCAGCGGGGTGGCTCGCTGGGCGGGCCTACCCCAAGTTCCCCGGCTGCTGGTCGGACTCCAGGTGACCCTCGCTGCCCACGGGCCTCGGGACTCTGTGGACGTCTTCCTTGGGGGAGTCCTGCCCCAAGGCTGGTTCGGCTGGTCCGTACCTGCTGAACATGGACGCATCCATGTGGGCCTGGCCTCCCCGGACGGTCGCGCGGCGACCGGTGTCCTAGAGCAGCTCCTAGCCCTCCACTTCCGTGGCGCACGAGTGCTCGATCGCGCGGCCGGCCTCATCCCTGTAGGAACGCCGCCGTTGACTGCAAGAGAAGGCGTGCTTCTGGTGGGCGACGCGGCAGGCCAGGTCAAGCCGCTCTCCGGAGGAGGGCTGTACTACGGAGCACTGTGTGCCCGCTTGGCAGGCCTCCACGCGGCAGAGGGGCCACAGCATCTCGGGGAGTACGAGATCCGCTGGCGCAAGGAACTGGCGGAACAGATGGCGGTCGGCGCCGCAGCTCGGCGGCTGCTGGAGGACCTGACGGAGGACGATATGCAGCAGTTCATGCGTACCCTCCAAGGGTCACGTGTTGCCGCCTTCCTTGCCCAGTACGGGGACATCGACCGCCCTGCTTCGCTGCTGCGGGCGATGCTGCGTCGGCCCGCACTGTGGGCGGAGGGGGCCTCCCTGCTGGGCGCGGTGGGCGGGTGGAGACGCTTGGAGGAACTGGCCATAGGGTTGCGCTCTCCTCCTGCCAAGGCTTAGGTTGGCTCGGGCAGGGCTCGGGCCCGCGTGCACGAACTGCGAGCCCGCGGTGGCCTGTATGGCACCTCCGCCGCAGACGAGTCCATAAACCGGGGTCAGGTCTTGCGTTGAGGCATACTCGCGCGGGCCGCATAGCCCAGCCGTCTTCGAGGTGCACTCCTCCGCATGTGGGATCAAAGAGCGGAGCTTCTCGTGCTGCAATGCAAGACCTGACCCCGGTTTGCCGGCTCGGGTTCGGCTCGCCAGGCGGTGGTGTACAATGAGTGGCTATGGTGCTTTCGGATTACAGGTTCGGCGAGATCCGCGTGGACGGCGTCCTCTTCAGGGGCGACGTGCTTGTCACCCCTGACGGGCCGCGCCCATGGGAGGGCCGGCAGGGGCACACGGTGCGCCCGGCTGACCTCGCCCCACTCCTCGCGGAGGATCCGACGCTCCTGGTGATCGGCACGGGCCATGACGGGCTGCTCACGCTCTCGCCCGAGGCAGAGGCGCAGATCGCCGAGCGCGGCGTGGCGCACATCGCGTTGCCCACGGCCGAGGCGGTCGAGATCTGGAACCACCGCGCGCCCACCGAGCGCGCCTGCGCTCTGCTCCACCTCACCTGCTGAGGAGGCGACCGGCTTTCCCGCGGCGACGCGACCGGGTAGGATGGCAGCCGTCCCACAACCGAACACGGGAGGTCGAGTTCGTTGAACCAAAAAACCGAGTCGTTCCTTGAGCAGTTCCTCGCCGCCCCGAGCCCATCCGGGTTCGAAGAGCCAGCCGCGCGCCTGTGGCGCAAGGAAGCCGAAGGCTTTGCAGATCGTGTCTGGGTGGACCTTCACGGCAACTCGTTCGCCGCCCTCAACGAAGGCGGCACCCCCCGGATCATGCTCGCCGGGCACATCGACGAGATCGGCCTGATGGTGACGCACATCGACGACAAAGGCTACGTCTACGTCTGCGGGATCGGAGGCTGGGATCCCCAGATCCTCCCCGGTCAGCGCGTATGGATCGAGGGCTCGGCCGGGCGTGTGCTCGGGGTCCTCGGGCGCAAGCCGATCCACCTCCTCGAGGACGAGGAGCGGAAGAAGGTCGTCAAGCTCAAGGAGCTCTGGGTGGACATCGGCGCCTCCACCAAAGAAGAGGCCACGAAGCGTGTGGCCATCGGGGATCCGGGTGTCCTCGCCCACAGCCCGGAGAGACTGGGCGAGCGTCTCCTGGCCGCCCGTGGCGTGGACGACCGCATCGGCGCCTACGTGGTGCTCGAGGCGCTGCGACACCTGAAGGAGCTGAGGCCTTCGTGTGCCGTGTTCGCCGTGGCCACCGTGCAGGAGGAGGTCGGCCTGCGCGGGGCACGCACGAGCGCCTTCGGCCTCGACCCGCTCGTCGGCATCGCGGTGGATGTGACGTTCACCATCGACACGCCCGGCACCGAGGGCGAGGTGAAGCGCATCGGAGAGGTCAAGCTGGGTGCGGGTCCCACGCTCACCCGAGGCGCGAACGTGAACCACAAGCTCCTCGAGATCCTGGTGGAGTCCGCGCGGGCGCAGAAGATCCCGTTCCAGATGGAAGCCGCCCCCGGCGGCACGGGCACGGACGCCAACGCCATGCAGCTCTCGCGCGCCGGGGTCGCCACCGCACTCGTCGGCGTACCCAGCCGCTACATGCACACGCCGTGCGAGGTGATCGCCTACAACGATGTCGACCACGCGGCGCAGCTCATCGCCCACGCCGTGGCGCGCATCGACGCCGAGAGCGCCTTCCTGCCGGGCTGACCGCTGCGTGTCACCGAAGCGTCTCCTGAGCGGGCCCCTCCTACGGGGCCCGCTTCTCTAGCCGCTCCGGGCGAGACTCAGCAGGCCTCCGGCGTGGTAGATGTCGAGCGCTACCTGCGACATGGGCTCGGCGCGCGCGATCTCCCCGCCGTCCGCCCCCAGGATGCTCCCCGTGGTGAGGTCGATGCGCACCTCGCTTGCCTCCTCGAGGCGTGCAAGCGGCGGATCGGGCAAGACAAGTAGCGGCAGCCCGGCGTTGATGGCGTTGCGCTTGTAGATCGCGCCGAAGCTCCGGCCCACCAACGCCGCGACACCCAAGGCGAGGAAGCAGTCCACCGCGTGCTGCCGCGACGAGCCAGCGCCGAAGTTCTCGCCCACGAACAGGATGTCGCCACGGCCAACCCGCTGGGGGAAGTCCTGCCAACCCTCGAGGTTGCCGAAGGCGTACTGACCCATCTCGGCGATGTCCGTCACCGCGAGGTGCCGGTTGTGGTAGATCTGGTCCGTGTCGATGTCGTCGATCAGCTGGCC
>PWTC01000098.1 GCA_003563005.1 Candidatus Acetothermia bacterium | reverse complement strand
TGATCGAAGAGGCGATGTCGAACTACCACCGTTACTTCTTCATCATGCCGACGCTCGCGCGTTTCGAGCTCGAGATCCACGGGCGCGTCGAGCGCGGTGAGCCGGTGAGCGCCGACACGCTCATCGGGGTCACAGCCGACCTGTTCCGCGAAGGTTACGACGAGGAGGTGGTCTTCGACCGCGAGCGGATCGGCATCACGTGGGCGCAATTCCAGCACATGTACATGAACTTCTATGTCTACCAGTACGCCACCGGGATCTCCGGGGCGCACGCCCTGGTGCAGCGTGTGCTCACCGACGGCGACGAGGCCGCCGAGCGCTACCTGGAGTTCCTCAAGGCGGGCGGCTCGCGCTATCCACTCGACGCGCTCGAACAGGCGGGGGTCGACTTGCGATCGCCTCAGCCGGTGGAGGCGGCGTTCACCGATCTCTCCGCTCTGGTGGACCGGCTCGAGGCGCTGCTGGGGTAAATCCAAGGCGCGCCAACCAGTTCGCCTGGCCACGGCTCGTCAGATCCCCCCCCTCCTTCAGCCGTTGCACATCCTTGGCCGCCGACCGTCCCGCGCCGTCGGGGCGGTTCTCGGACGAGGGCGCTCTCCATTGGTACCGCGCTGCTGGCACTTTTCCGCTCCGCGGAGAGCGCACGCTCAGTCAGTGGAGGAAATGTGAGCTCTCATTGGCGCCATCTGGCTGTTCTCGCTGCAGTGTGGTGATAGCCACCTTGGGCGTTCCTCCCACAGGTCCGCTGGCGTTCTCTGGCGCATCATGACCGGACGACAGGTGTCCCTGTTGCTTTGCCCTTACGCGTTTCGCGTCGCAGCCCAGGCCATCTGCGGCCCGCCAGCCGTGTCTCTCTCCCGGAGCGTCCGTCGCAGCGCCCGCGTGGCGAATGCCGCCGCTCACTGGACCCCGCAGGCCCTTCTGCCCGCCGTAGCTCGTTCTCAAGCTCGCGCACCGTCGCCTCGAGCGCTTCACCGAAGGAAAGCGGAATCGAGGAGGAAGTGGGAAGCGCAGGTAGGCGGTTTAGCTACCCCAGGTAGGCGGTTTAGCTACCCGGGGATGAGCTCGAACGTTGTGCACACGTGCGCCGGCCCGGGGTCATCTTCCTGGTCGGCTCTCCCTTCGGTGGTCAACGTGCCCTGGAGCGTGTACGTGCCCGGCGCGGGGAGCTCGCTTGTGTCCATCCGCGCGAAGTAGAGGACGCCCTCCGTGGTGTAGGTTTCCTCACCCATCACCATCAGGAACGCCTGTTCATCCGACCACCGCCACACTTCCTCTCCCTCATCGTCGTAGATGGCGAAGTCGAACCGCTGGCTGGTCCTGAAACGATGAACCTGCTTGTCTGCCCCGGTGGTGACGATCAGCGCCAGGGGAAGAGAGGCGCCCCAAGGGATCTCCTCGGGCGCAGCGATGAGCAGCATCAGCCCAGGGTGATACGGGTTCGCGCAGGAGAGCTCGGGGTCGTCGGCACGACGTTCCCGCACGGTGAATACTCCCTGTCCGACGACATCCGTGTCGCCCGTCTGGTCCGTGTGCGCCATGACCAACCTATACTGGCCGACGGGGAGTTCCCCGAGCGGCACCTCGAGTTGCCAAGGCGTCAGTGTGGGCGCGCACACTTCGTCGGTCTGGGCCGTGGCGATGTAGATCAACGTGCCCAACCGCATGACCTGAGGCGCACTCGGAACACAGCTATCGGGCCATGTCCCGGAAAGCATGAGCACGATGTTGTCCTCCGTGGTCGGTTCGGGCGGAAGGACGTCGATCTGGGCAGCCCCGTTACCGTCGGCGACAGTCGGGCCGAACGCGATGAGCGCTCCGAAGAGCGTACACAGCAGTACCCGCATGTATACCACCTCCTAGTCCCACTCTAGAGGATCGGCAGAGCCGGATCCACCCGAAGCCCGATCTCGTGCCTGGCATGTCTTGCTGGACAGGATGCAGGGACCCCTTTGCAACCTGCATGCCTCGACCGGGACCGTCGCGTACACTGCAGCGGTGGAGGCAACCATGCACAAGCCCATACAGGTACACGTGGCTTCTCCCCCTATGGCGCACGCCCGGCGCGTTCTCGAGGAGGCCGTTGCCCCCGGAATTGCGATCAGTTACGGACCAGAGGCACCGCCGCCGGGCACCCAGGTGCTCGTCGCCGGGCGCCCCACGAAGGAGCAGTTGGACGCCCTCCCCGAACTCCACGTGCTGGTGGTCCCTTACGCAGGCCTTCACAAGAACACACGCAAGCTTCTGCTTGACAGCTTCCCGGAACTCGTCGTGGGCAACCTTCACCACAATGCGGTCGCGGCCGCCGAGCTGGCGGTGGCCCTTCTCCTGGCAGCGGCCAAACGCATCGTCCCCGCAGACTCAGGACTCCGCAGCGGGGATTGGCGCAGCCGCTACGACAGTCACCGTGCGATGCTCCTTGAGGAAAAGCGCGCGCTCATCCTGGGCCTCGGGGCGATCGGGACGCGCGTGGCCGAGGTCTGCCGGGCCTTGGGGATGGACGTCATGGGTGTACGCAGGCGGAAGGATGCAGCCGGGCCTCCAGGGGTCGAGGTCCATCCGCCGGAGGCGCTTCCGTCGCTCCTTCCGCAGGCGGAGGCGATGGTGATCTGCCTGCCGCTCACGCCGGAAACGGAGGGGTGGATCGGGCACCGCGAGCTGGACGCTCTTCCCTCCTCGGCCGTCCTCGTCAACGTGGCCCGCGGACCTATCGTCGACGAAGAAGCGCTGTACCGTGCCCTGCAAACGCGGAGGATCGCCGCGGCCGGCATCGACGTGTGGTACCGGTATCCTTCGGGTCCAGAAGCACGTGCGCATACACATCCCTCGCGGTTTCCGTTTCACGAGCTCGACAACGTCGTGCTAAGCCCGCATCGGGGCGGCGCGCTCGACATGGAGGAGCTCGAAGACCGCCGCATGCGCGACCTTGCAACGGTGCTCAACGTGATCGCACGTGGGGACTCGGTACCACACCGCGTGGACGTCGCGGCCGGCTACTGAGCATCGAGGGACGGTCCGTTGCGTGTAGAATCCCCCGCCATGACGGTGCTTCTCACTCCCCGATTGCAAGCTGGCCCCCTTGCACGGGCGACGCGCGAGGCTCCTCCTGCGATGGCTAGGGCGGGGGCCGCTCCAGCACGCGAGTGACCATGTGTGAGCTGACGACGATCGGGCGCGGGCTGGATTTCCGGCTGAGATCGAACCAGATGATCGCCGTGGGAACCTCGCTCGCGGCAGTGGGCGGTATGGTCGTCGCCCTCACCACGGGGCGGCCCGCGGGGGCGGGCGTCCTTCACGGACTGGCACTCGGTGGGGCGACCTTCATGGGCTGGGCCCTGGGCCGCGAGGTGGACCCCGATTTCTCCGGATGGGCAATGCTGGCCGCGTGCCTCTCACTCGCTGCGACTGCGCTGTTGGGTGCTCCAGCCTTTGCGCTCCTGTTGTGGGCACTGATCGGCTTGCGCATGCTGAACCGGTCCACGGGGCTTCCCGCCGGTGTGCTGGACACAGCCGGCTTCGTGATGCTCGCCATAGGGCTCGCGCTTCGGTGGGGGGGCGTAACGGTGGCTCTGGCTGCGGCAGTGATATTCGCCGATGGCGCCATGGCCCCGACCCACCCCGGAGGTCGGCGCGTCGCCGCCGCCATGCTGGGTGCTGCACTGGCCGTCTTCCTCCTCGATCCCAAGATCCCACCCTCGGCATTTCCAGAGGCTTCGGCTCTAGGCCTCGTGGTAGCATGCGGACTCGGGCTGATCTGGTCTATGGTGCGTACCGGCAG
>PWTC01000084.1 GCA_003563005.1 Candidatus Acetothermia bacterium | reverse complement strand
GTCGGCCAGCCGCATCGCGGGCTCAAGACGGTCGTGCGGGGCGGCTGTCGCTGCACCCAGGGCCATGCTCACCGGCCTGTGGCCCTCCCGGCGGTTGTGCTCCGCCAGGTGTGCCCGTATCCGAGCGATGACCCCAAGCGCACTCTCCTCGTCTGTCTCGGGGAGCAGTATGGCAAACTCGTCTCCTCCGATACGCGCCACCACGTCCTCAGCGCGCACGACCGACCGCAACACCTCGCACGCACAGCGGAGCACCTGGTCGCCGGCCGCGTGACCTTCCCTATCGTTGATCTGCTTGAGCCCATTCACGTCGACCATGACCACGCTCACCGGGAACCGCCTGCCGCGGGCCAAGCGCGCGAGTTCCTCATCGAAGTAGCCGCGGTTGTAGGCTCCTGTGAGCGGATCGTGCGCGCTCAGGTACTGCAACCGCTCTTCGGCGTCCTTGCGGCCGGTCACGTCCCGGTTGATGGAGAGCACGAGCGGTTCACCCAGGATGTCCACGGGGCTCAGCGCGCACTCGGTCCAGTAGAGTGTGCCGTCCTTGCGACGCTTACGTTCCTCGAACTGCACCGTCTCGCCCCTTCGCAGCGACTCGACGATGGTCTCGTAGGTGAGAGGGGGTTCGTCGACGGCCAGATCACGCATGACGTTACGCCGTAGCAGCTCCTCCCTGCTGTACCCAGTCTGGGCCGCTGCAGCCTCATTCGCCTGCAGGATCTCACCGCTGTATCGGACGATGAACACGGCGTCGGCGAGGCGCTCGAACAAGATGCGGAATCGCTCCTCGCTCTCCCGAAGCGCCTCTTCGGTCTCCCGCTGCTCGGTCACATCGAGCAGCATGCCCGCCACCCTGTCCCCCGCGAGGTAGGCGTTCACAGAGGCACGCCTCACCAATCCCTGCTTCGTCACGATCTCGATCTCGTGGCCGGTGACCTGCCCTGACTCCGTGAGCGCGCGCAGCAGATCCATGCGCTGCGCTGGATCCCTGTACAGACCTTCTACTCCCACTTCCACGAGTTCGGGCACGGAGTCATAGCCGAACATGCGCCGCATCGCCTCGTTGGCGTACAAGATGTGGCCGTCCAGCGTGCTGATGTAGACGCCGACGACCGCGTTCTCCACGAGAGCTTCGAAGAGCTCGCTCGCCCGAGCTTCCGGTTTCCCTTCTTCCTTGTCCCTCCGTCCCTTCTCACACACTTCTGATCACCGTCTGCTGCCGTGGTCTATCAAGAGAGGGATGGGCTGAGGCCCGGTCGCCGCGGAGTATAGCTAGCTGCCGCGCCTGTCGCCACGTATCCCACAGCCCACGCCCTTCCGGCTTCTGCCCCGACCTTCTGTCGTCTTCTATCGACGCGGGTACTCGGGCTCATCCGGCCCGGGGGATCTCGAAGCCCTCCTCAAAGAGCGCCACACAGGCTTTCACCACATCGGGATCGTAGAGCCGTCCCCTGTGGGTCAGAATCTCCCCCAGGGCTTCGTCGACCCCCAACGCCGGACGATACGGCCGGTGCGAGGCCATCGCTTCCACCACATCGGCCACCGTCAGGATCCGTGCCTCAAACAGGATCTCCTCCCCCTCGAGCCCCTGCGGATAGCCCGAGCCGTCCAGCCGTTCATGGTGCTGCAGTACAACCTCCGCCACCGGGCTCTCGAAGGGAATCCTCTCCAGGATGTCATAGCTTGCCTGGACGTGCCCCTTCACTATGCTGAACTCCAGCTCGCTCAGCTTCGTCGGCTTGTTCAGGATCTCCGCCGGCACGGATGACTTGCCGATGTCGTGCAGGAGCGCGGCGATGCGCAGGGCCTCGACCCGCTCATCCGCCAGGCCCATCCTCGCGGCGATCGCACCGGCGAGCTCGGCCACCCGCTGCTGATGCCCAGCCGTGTACGGGTCGCGCATCTCCGAGAGCCTCGCCAGGGACAGCACCACTCCGGAAAACAGCTGCCGGTACCGCTCCTTGCTTGCCCGCAAGCTCGCGTCAGCCTGCTTGCGTTCTGTGATGTCCGTCCCCACACCCCAGATGACAGGCCTCCCCTGCCGAGAGCCTGGGGTGATGGTAAGGTCAAGCGTCTTCAGAACGCCGTTGACATAGTGGTCGGTCTCTATCCTCCCACCACGCTTCCACAGCTCTCTGTGCGCGCGCATCACAACGTCGGAGTCCACGCCCGGGGGAAGCATGTCTGCCACGTTCCGTCCGATAAGCTCCTCTCGCGTGCACTCGAGGAACCAGAGCGCAGCCTCGTTCCCATCCAAGTAGTTCCCCTCCACGTCGATGACGAGGATCGGGTTGGTCGTTCTCTCAAACAGCGTTCTGTAGTGCTCCTCGCTCTCCCGCAGCGCGTCCTGTGCACGCACGGTGTCCGTGACGTCGGTGATGAACCCCTCAAGCACAACCTCACCCGTGTCCTGCAGGACCGCGCCCCCCTGTTCCCACACCCACTTCTCCTCGCCCGCGCGCGTGCGGACCCTGTAAGTCAGGGTGAACAGTTCCTGTTGTGCAACCGCCTGCTGCACTTCATCCCAGATCCGCTCCCGATCGTCCGGGTGGACCAGCTCACCGTACGCCACAACACGGCTGCCCACGACCGCCTCGGGCGCGTACCCCAGGAGTTCTCGGCATCCCTCGCTCAGGAACTCCATCGTCCAATCCCGGTCCACACGACACCGGTAGGCCATCCCCGGCAGGTTCGCCATCAACTGCCCGAGCTGCCGCTCCGTCTCCCGCCGCGCCGCTTCGGCTCGAATCCCCGCAATCGCGTACCCCAGATCCCCCGCGACCTCGGCCATCAGCGCCTGCTCCTCGGGGTCCGACGCGTACCCCGGCGGCAGCCCCACTGCCATCACCCCGTACGCCCGCCCCTCGTGCCGGATCGCCGCCGCCATCCCCGCCTCACCAGGATGACCCGCAGCTACCGGGCAGCCCCCACCATCCCGCGACAGATCGTCGATGACCGCGGGCGGTGCGTTCCCCAGCGCCCGCTCGGCACAGAGCGGCAGTTTCCCCTCGCTCCAGGCACTCACCAGCTGAGCCAGTTCCTCGTCCACCCCTGATCCGTCCCACCGTGCAGGTCTGCCCCCCTCGTCCAGCAACACGATCCACGCAAACGAGAACCCCCGTGCCTCCGCCAGCATGGCGCACGCCCCCCGGATCAGCGCCCCCTCCTCACGCTCGCGCACGATCAGCTGGTTCACGTTGCGGATCGCCTTGAGCACCGAGTTCAGGTGCAGGATCCTCTCATCCTGCCAGCGCGATGTCAGCGCCTGGCCAAGCCGCGTGGCAAGCGCCCCGAGTAGCGCGCGTTCCTCGGAGAGGAACGGCTCGGCCGCCGGCGCTGGTTCCGGGTAGCTCACCTCCAACGTGCCCACCGGCTCGTCCTGACGGCGGATCTCCGCGGTTATGCGGTGCGGCGTCTCCTGGTACCCGGCCGTCTGGTAGTGCCACTCCCCCAGGCCGATGCGCACCTGCACCCACTCCGGCCAGCGCCAACCCCGCCGGATCGGCTCCAGCGCCGCCTGCATAAGCTCGGGGACAGGAAGCTCCTCACGGGCGGTGAGCTCCCGCACCTCCCGCAGGCACTCCAGCTCCTTTAGCCGTTCCTCCAGCGCTCTTGTGTGCTCCCGCAAGCTCTCCGTCAGCCGCCGGTTCTCCTCCAGGCTCCCCACCCAACGCTCCAGTGTCGCCGCCGCGCTCTTCCCAGCGAGCATCTCTTCCGGCGGCACGTAGTAGAAGTTGTCGTAGACCTTCGTCCCTACGACGGCGATGGGGTGCGTGCGCAGGACATCGAGCAGGACCTCCGCCGGAAAGTGCCGGGCGTCGTACTGGCAGAGCGCCGTGGCCTTCGAACCAGGGAAGAACTCGTTCAGCAGCGCCTCGTACTCCATCAGCCGCTCCGAACCAGGCAGCCCCCGCAGCGCCCATGTCATCTCCCCCGTCACCCGCAGGCCCTCGTACCCCTCATCCAGCGCCCGCTGCGTCTCCTCGCGAAGAAGTCTGATCATCCCCTGCGGGTCGAACTCTCCTCCCCTCATGTAGGCGTCGTCCCGCGTGAGAAACACCAACTGGCCGCGCTCCTCCGCGGCCGGCACATCCACCTCCGCCCCCCGCAGGTAGCCGCGGAGGGTCCGCGCCGTGCGCGCGTCCACGATGTAGACCATCCGCTGCCCCAAGCGCAGTCCTTGGCTCATGTACTCGCTCAGGATGGCACGGTGCTCCTCATCGTTGCGGTAGATGATGCACAGATGGTCGCCCAAGCGAAGGTCACCCAGGATGCGCGGAGTTCCTCCGGCACCTGCACCTGAGCTCTTGCGTGCTCCCCGGCTGGCCAGGCGGCCTCCTTTCGCCGTACGCCCGCCCACGCCCTCTTCCCAAGCTCGGGCAACCAGAATATATCACAGAGCTCCCTCCCGTCCTCAACCGTGGGCTTACGCGGGGCGTCCTCGAGCCATGGGCCCGATCCCACCAAGGTCTCCTTCGCTGTGTCCCCAAACGGGGGTGGCGTTGTGTCCCGCTTGGCAGATCGAGTCTCCGGGGTTGAGACCCGAGCCCAGCAGGTAGAACGCGACTTGGTCGCCCACGAACGTAACCCTGGAGCCACATACCCATGCCGGGAGGGCAAGCCGCTGCCCACTTCCACCCCACCCAGCCACAGCCTAGCTCAAGGCCCCCATCTGGCCTTTCCGGAATGCCCCCGCGATCGCCCGGGGGACCTCGGCCTCGGCTTCCACGACGGCTGCGCGCCGCTCCTGCACCAGGGCCTTCATCTCCTGTTCCTGGGCGACGGCCATCGCCCTACGTTGCTCAGCTTTAGCCTGCGCTACCCGCAGATCGGCCGTCGCCTGATCCATCTGGAGCTCAGCCCCGATGTTGCGCCCCACATCGATGTCAGCGATGTCGATGGAGAGGATCTCGAACGCCGTGCCGGCGTCCAGTCCCCGCTCCAGTACCCGCTCGGAGATGGAGTTGGGGTTCCGGAGGACTTCCTTATGGTCGGATGCGGAGCCAATTGCAGATACGATGCCCTCTCCCACACGGGCGATGACCGTCGCCTCGGTAGCGCCTCCGACAAGGGCGGCGATGTTGGCACGCACGGTTACGCGGGCGTGGGCATAGAGCTGGATGCCGTCTCTGGCGACCGCCCCGATGCGCGGGGTGTCGATTACGCGCGGGTTGACCGACATGGCTACGGCGTCGTGTACGTCACGTCCCGCCAGATCGATGGCCGCCGCCCGCTCGAAATCCAGCGCGATGCTCGCCTTGTCCGCCGAGATGAGCGCCCGCACGACGCGATCTACACTCCCCCCGGCCAGGTAGTGGGCCTCAAGGCCTGAGGCCGACGGCTGAAGTCCCGCCTTCCATGCGGCGATCATCGGCCCCACGACCCTGTGTGGGCTGACCTTCCTCAGCCGCATTCCGATCAGAGATCCCGGCCCTACGGGGACCCCCGCGGCAAGGGCCGAGATCCAGAGCCCAACAGGCACGAAGTAGAAGAAGAGCCACACGAAGAACAACGCGATACCCGCAACCACGTAGATCGTCAAGCCCATTGCCAAGCCTCCTGTCCGCAGTTGGAGCACGCTCCGCGCGGATGTCCCCTGGTCGGCCCTCGTCGCAGGCCTGCCTTGGCCGTCTCCGGGGGTCTCCCCCGGAACAGCCCCCGTACGGGGCTCACACGAGCACCCGTCCCCTCCTCACGCCGCGGGTCACCGCGCCTCACGCCTCGGACGACCCCGTCAACCCGAGGAAGGCCAAGAAGTCGGCGAACCTCCGCGGAACCACATCACCGTTCAGCGAATAGTAGTGCATGGGTGGCTCGGGGCGGACTTCGACAACACCATGCAGGCGCAGGAGCTGGAGGTGGCGCGACACGGTGGGTTCCTTCAGCCCGACTCGCTGTGCGATCTCCTCAACGGACAACTCGCCGTGTTGCGCGAGTACCCTCAGCATCCGATTGCGCGACGAGGCACAGAAGCACTTGAAGAACGCGGCGTACTGATCGGGCATCTCCCCTCCTCATCTTCGAGCACGATTGTGCCCGCCACGGCGTTCCCGTTCACGCCAGCTGCTTGACAGGTGATCGTCCACGCACTAGTATATGCACAGATGGCTAACTGTACAACTACAGAAACACAGCCATCAGGAGGATCCCATGCCTCAACAGGTCACGGAACGTCGGATCGGGGGCACCGCCGTCAAGCTCGGCGCCATCGCCTTGGTGGCCGTCGCGTTGGCCTTCATCGTGGGGCTCTACGCGGTCGCACCGCAGATTCAACGCGGATCGGAGACGTACCTGCCCGGAGCGCTCGCGGCGATGCCCACTTCGATCATCGTCGTCACCAACCCCGATGACACCACGGTCACCTTGCTGGTGCGCCTGGCGAACACCGTGGAGTCCCGCAACACCGGCCTCGGTCAAGCGGGGCCTGCTGTCCTGGCCACCACGGTGTTGCTGTACGACCAGACACGCGAGCGTACCACGGCCACCACGTCCTACGCGATGACCGGACTGCGCGCTCCACTCGAACTGGCCGTCATCCAGGCCGACGGCACGGTCACATCCGTGCAGCGCGTGGCTCAGGACGCGAGCACGGCAGTCGTCGCAGGGCGTCATCGCTGGGTGCTGGCCGCACAGGAGGGGCTGCTCTCCGCGAAAGGCATTACCGCAGGCTCACGTCTTCACGTCGACCAGATCCGCCGGCTGTAAGTTCATGAACAGGGCTCGGCGGGGGCACCAGTCAGAGCGAGCCAGCGCCCCACGCCGAGCCCTCGGTCCTCGGCTGCCCCTTCCGCGAGCGGCTAGTCGGACGGCAACGTGAAAGCGTCCAGGATTCCGCTCGCGGGCACGACCTCACCGTTCAGCTGACGGGCGACCTTCACCGCCTCCACACGAATCCCCTCGGGATCGGTGAACACCCGCACGTAGAAGTAGTGCTCGTCACAGGAGAACTGAGAGCCGTCCACGCGCTCAGCGGCCAACGGACGCAGCGTCGCTCCTCCGCCGCCCACCACAAGGTACGTCACGCCGTCGCGCTCTATCCGCTCGTAGTTGTGTGCGTGCCCGGTGAACACGATATTCACACCCATCTCGGTGAACACGGGATGGAAAAGCAACTGTAATCCGTCCGACCCAGGGCCGTAGATCGCATCCGAGGTGAACACCGGGTGGTGGAAGATCACAAACCGGTGGGCGTGTTCCCCCGAAAGCTGCTCGCGCAGGAACTCGACCTGCGCTGTGTAGTCGCCCGGACGGTTCACGTTCGTGTCCAGGCCGATCACCACCACATCACCGTACTCCAAGGCCCACCAGCGTTTGTCCATCAGTCCACCGCCAGGGGGAAGTGTGAACAGCTCGTAATACGTGCGCGAATTGCGCTCGTGATTGCCCAATACCGGCAGGAACGGAGCCCGCAACAGGGCATCGGAGAGAGAGAAGAACATGTGGTCCCAGAATCGCGGGATGGGGCTTTCCACCAGGTCCCCACCGTGGAGGATGAAGTGCAGCTCGCTGGGATCTGACGCCAGCGCATCTCCCACGAGCTGGATGCGGTTCACGCCATCCCATTGCCACTGGGTGTCGGCGATCACGGCAAAGGCCAATGGCTCGCCCGCGTGTGGCGCCGTGTGGAATGTCCCCACTGGGGAGGATTCCTCTTCGTCTTCCGTCCCGAGCACCACGCGATAGGCGTAGCGGCTGCTCGGATCCAGTGCATGCAGCCGGACATGCGCCGTCGCCCTGCCCTCGGCCGCGTCTGGGTTATAGGCTACGCTGAGTGGGAGCTCCTGTGTCGCCACGTACTCCTCCCAGAGTCCGTACTCCACACGCCCAGGAAGAGGGGGCTCGGCCGTCCAGGACACGGTCACGCCTGCGCCATCGGGTGCCCCCGTGTACGGTCCGTGGATGAACCCCCCACGGGGCCACTCGTCCACTAGCTCGATCTGCTCGGCCCACTCTACGCGGATGAACGGGCCGTCGGCCAGCCTCCGCCAGTCGAGTTCCCCACGCACGTCGATCCGCGTACCCACGGCTGCTTTCAGCTGCCCCTCCAAGGCATCCCAGACAGGCTCGTCGACCACTGCATGGAATCCCATGCCGGAGCCAACGGCGTGCAGCACCACCCCAGCGGTCGTGGCCTGGATCTCACCGATGGTCATGCGTACGGAGACAACCTTAGTCACGTAGCGAACCGGATCCCCCTCCAGCTCACGGAGCGAGAGCGGCTCGGCGAACACCCCCCAAATGCCTGCACCACGTACCTGGGCCTCGAGTTCGGCCCTGCGCAACCGGTCCCAATAGCTATCGTTCGGGGGGATGAACAGCGTCCGAGCCAGTCCAGCGCGCAGTACCTCCTCACCGACAAGCAGCCAGTCCTCGTCGATTTCCACCCAAAGGTGGGCCAGCAGGCGGTCGTAGGGGTCGCGCAGTTGTCGGTCCAGCTCCAACCACGTCCTGCCGCTGCGCGCCAGTTCACGCACCAGACGAGTGGCCTCGGCAGCGTATGGCTCACCGATCTCCGGAGCGTCGAAACCGAGCAAGCGCACGCGCTCCCGCAGCCAGACGCCCTCCGGAGGATCCATGACCCGGACATCCACGGTGTCCCCATCGACGGCGCTGAGAACTCTCACCTCGAAAGGATCCCCAGGGACTGCTCCCAGGGCCAAACCTGCCCACACAAGCAGCGCAAGCGCCACGAACAGCGGGTATCTCATGTGCACCTCCTCAGGTGCCAGGGGTGGGCGCGTTACTGGTCGTAGTGGACCCTTCTCTGGGTAACCGTGATCTGGAACAGCGCCAACACGAAGATGATCCCGAACAACACCACGGACGCCGCCGCGGCCCGGCCCAAGCGGAAGTTGTTGAAGGCCTGGTCGTAGAGGTAGAAGACGATCGTCCGAGCGCTGCCCAGAGGGCCTGCCCCCCCGGCGAACAGGATGAACACCTCATCGAAAATCCTGTAGGCTCCCATCAAAGAGATCAGGAACACGAAGAACAGCTGCGGCGTCAAGAGCGGCACGGTGATGTGCCGCCACGCCTTGGCAGGGCTGGCCCCGTCGACCCTGGCAGCCTCGTAGTAAGTACGTTCTATATTCTGCATCCCGGCCAAGAGAATGAGCGCCTGATAGCCCACGTACCTCAGCACGTTGAACAGGATGATCGCTGGCAACGCCAGCGAGGGATCGTTCAGCCAGCGCATGCGGCTGATACCGAACAGGCCCAATATGTAGTTCAGCAATCCTACCCGATCGTGGTAGATCCAGGTCCACACCATGGCCAGGGCCACCACCGGGGTGATGTACGGGATGAAGTAGGCTAGCCGGAAGAAAGCCCGCATGCGCAGTGCCTGGTTGAGTGCCGTGGCAAGCAGCAGCGCCAGCCCCAGCGTCAGCGGAACGGAGATCGCAACGTAGATCGACGTCTGGGTAAGGGCCTGGAGGAAATGGCGGTCGCGGAACAAGATCTGGAAGTTCGTGAGTCCGATGTACTCACGGAAGAACGGGATCAACTGCCCGTCGATCCGTACCCCCGTCCGCACGTTCTGGAAGCTCATTCGGAATGCGTCTACGAAGGGGTAGAAGGTGAACAGGCCCAGAATGAAGAACGCCGGGAGGAGGTAGAGATACGCCTCCCCGGACTCACGCAAGGCCCTCGGGTTCCGCAATCCTCTTCGGCCGGCCATGATCGTCAGCCGGGGAGGGGGCGGCTGCCCCCTCCCCGAATCAGCCTCCCTACTCTATGATCCACCTGATCTCGTCAGCCAAGGCGTCCAGAGCCTGCTTAGGGGCCATGTCGCCCATGATGATGATCTCGACGTAGTCCGTGATCACGGACCGTATGTCCCAATACTCCGGGTGGAGCAGCTGGCCAAAGCCGCCAATCACCAGCTGTTCTGTCTGAACTGCGAAGAAGGGGTTCTCATCCATCTTCGCCTGCCACGCTTCCGACTCGATGGCGCTGGTGGTCACCGGGATGTAACCCGTGATCGACGCCCAGTCGATGGTGTTCTCCGGCCTGAGCAAATACTCGATGAACCGCGCCGCGGCCTCGATCTGCGCCTCGGACTGCCCCATTTCGAAGATGGCAACGTTCGTCCCCATCATCTGCGAGGCGGGCCTGCCGTCCTCCGGATAGGGCACGGTTGCGAACCCCAGTTCAACGCCGGCCCTCTGGGCCGCGGCCTGGTTGAAGGGAAGGCCGGCAGACGTGCCAATGAACATGGCGACAACACCCTCGCCGAACGGACCGGAGGAGAACGCCGGGTCGACGAGCGAGTACTGGGCAAGCTCCGTGAGGAAATCGGCCGTCCTGAGTCCGTCTTCGTCGTTGATCGTCACCTCGGTCCAGTCCTCGGAAAGGATCGTCCCCCCTGCCTGCTCTAGGTAGATGAGGAACGCCTCCTCAGGGCTCCGCGGACGCAGATGGAAACCCCAGAAGTCGGTCTCGCCGTCACCCGTGGTGTCCTGGGTCAGCTCGCGGCACAGCTCGAGGAGCGCATCCCACGTCGTGGGAGGCTCGGGCACCATGTCCTTGCGGTAGTACATGATGATGATCGAGCGGTTGAACGGCAGCGTCACCAGACGACCGTCGAACTCCTGCACGAACCGGGGGTGAACATCGGCGAGAACGTCCGGGTCCACGTACGCATCGAGATCCACCAACGAATCCAGCCACTGCGTCGTCCAGTTCTCGTACTGCAGGGACAACGTGGGCGGCGTGCCGGCAGCCAGCGCGGCGAAGAGCTTCCGGGAAAGGTCACCGTATCCGCCCTGGAAAACTAGTTCCACCTTGACATCCGGGTTCTCGACCATGAACTCATCAGCCAAAGCCTGAAGCGCTCGTGCGTGCTCCTCGGTGAAGACATGCCAAAAGCTGATTTCCACACTCGCGACACCCGCCACTCCGGCGGCCAACAGTCCTGCCATTGCTACCACAAAGAACCTACGCATCTCTCACCTCCGAGAGGATCCAAGGACAACCCACCGCTAGAGTGGGGTCCTGCCTGGAATGACGCTCCCTGTCTCCCGTGCTCACCTCCCCTTTCACTTGACTCCCGTCCTCGCCAGGCCGCGCACGAAGTGCTTCTGCGCAAAGAAGAACAAGATGATCACCGGTACGATCGCCATCGTGCTGGCAGCCATGAGCATGGGATACTCCGTACCTGCTTCCATCTGGAAGAAGCGCAACCCCACGGGGATGGTACGCATGAGCGGGCTGTCGGTCATGATGAGCACCCACAGAAACGAGTTCCAGGAGTTGATGAACTGCAGAAGCGCCACCGTGGCGATCCCCGGACGCACCATAGGAACAGCTATCTGCAGCACATAGCGTACTCTGGGGCAACCGTCGATCCGCGCCGCGTCCCACAGTTCATCCGGCAGCGTCCGGAAGAACTGCCGCATCAGGAAGATGCCAAAGCCCGAGGTGATCCAGGGCATGATGAGGGCCCAGTATGTGTCGTACCAACCCAAGCCGCGGACCAGCACGTAGCTGGGGACGAGCAGCATGTGCCCGGGGATCATGAAGGTGGCCAGGACAAGCAGGAACAAGACGTGCTTTCCGAAGAACTTCATCTTGGCAAACGCGTACCCGGCGAAGATACAGGTGATGACCTCGCCGACCATGGTCATGCTCGAGATGAAAAACGAGTTGAAGAAGTAGCGTGCGAACGGCGCGGCGTGCCAAGCGGCCGGGTAGTTCTGCCACTGCAACGGCGACGGAATCCAGATCGGCGGGATGCGCATCGCATCGACCAGGGTCTTGAACGATGTGGACAGCATCCAGAAGAAGGGCAGAAGCATGACCACCGCGCCCACGATGAGCACCACGTACAGAGACATCCGCCCCAGCCCTCGCTGCAGACGGTAAGTCGTCATCCCCCGGAGCCGCTGCGCCTCACCCGATACCGCCATCGGCACTCGACGTTACTCCATCGCCCCACACGCCGCAACTCCCGTTGTGGCCTTGACGCAGGGGATGTACCATCCCTGCGTGGCTGGACGCTTGGAGGTCATCGCGGGGTGCATGTTCTCGGGCAAGACGGAGGAACTCCTCCGGCGCGTGGAGCGCGCCCGCATCGGGCGCAAACACGTGCTGTTGGTCAAACCCGCGCTCGACACGCGGTACGCCCCCGAGGAGGTGGTCGCCCATCACGGGCGGCGCCTGCCCTGTTTCCGTGTCCCGCAGGATCCTTCGATCGATGCGCTACATGAGGCAGCCGGGTGGGAGCTGGAGATGGCCGATGTGGTGGCCTTCGACGAAGGCAACTTCTTCGGACAGGACTTCCCCTCCCTGTGCGAAGTACTCGTGCAGTCCGGAAAGCGCCTCATCGTCGCGGGGCTCGACCTCAACTTCCGCGGCGAACCGTTCGGCCCGATGCCAGTGCTGCTCGCGCAGGCCGACGAGGTGCTCAAGCTCTCCGCCGTCTGCGTGGTCTGCGGCCAGCCCGCCACACGCACGCAGCGTCTGGTGAACGGCGCCCCCGCCGAAGGCGGTCCCGAGATCCTCGTGGGGGGACTCGAATCCTACGAGGCTCGCTGCCGCGATCACTTCGTCCCTCCCGGTCACCCAGCCCAAAGCTGACACTCCACAGATGTGCTTTCCGTCCCCGGGGGAACGGGGCCGCCCGCCGCTGGGACGGGCGACCCCCGCTTGTGCTCACGGAACCATGGGCAGGCAGGCCAGCGCCTGGCGTACGGCGTCCTCCTCCTGGGCTGGCTCCTCCAGAGATCCGGAGAGGTAGGCCGCGTAGGCACTCAGATCGAAGTGCCCGTGGCCGCTCAGGGAGAACACGATCGTCTCGGCCTTCCCTGCCTCTCTGCACCGCAGCGCCTCGTCGATCACGGCCCGGATGGCGTGCATCGGCTCCGGCGCCGGGACCGTCCCCTCCGTACGGGCGAACTGAAGGCCCGCCGCGAACACGGGGAGCTGGCTGTAGGCACGGGCCTCGATGAGCCCTTGGTCGAGCAGCGCACAGATGATGGGTGCCATGCCGTGATAGCGGAGGCCCCCCGCATGCAGGGGCGGGGGCACGAACGCGTGCCCCAGGGTGAACATCTTGAGAAGCGGCGTGGTACAGGCCGTGTCGCCGAAGTCGTAGGCATACGGCCCCCGAGTGAGCGTGGGACACGCGGCCGGCTCGGTGCACACCACGCGCAACTCGGGAGCAGCACCGTTCAGCTTGTCGGGGATGAAGGGCAGGAAGAGCCCCGCGAAGTTGCTGCCTCCGCCCACGCAGCCGATCAGAACATCCGGGTACGCCCCGATCGACGCCAGCTGCGCCTTCGCCTCCAGGCCGATGACCGTCTGGTGGAGCATGACATGGTTCAGCACGCTGCCGAGGGAGTACTTGGTGTCCTCGCGCTTCACCGCCTCCTCGACCGCCTCGCTGATGGCGATCCCCAAGGATCCGCTCGTCTCGGGGTCGGCCTCTAGGACCTTTCTGCCCGCCTCCGTCTCTCTGCTGGGGCTGGGCACACAGGTGGCACCCCAGGTCTCCATCAGGATCCGGCGGTAGGGTTTCTGATCGTAGCTGACCCGGACCATGTACACCTTGCAGGCCAGGTCGAAGAGCTGACAGGCGAAGGCCAGCGCACTGCCCCACTGGCCGGCACCGGTCTCCGTCGCCAGGCGCTTCACCCCTTCGAGCTTATTGTAGAAGGCTTGGGCCACCGAGGTGTTTGCCTTGTGACTGCCTGGGGGGCTCACGCCCTCCCACTTGTAGTAGATCCGTGCCGGTGTCCCCAGCGCCTTCTCCAGGCGTTGCGCGCGGACAAGGGGCGTGGGGCGCCACAGCGCGTAGATCTCGCGTATCTCCTCGGGGATCGCCACCCAACGCTCCAGGGTGAGCTCCTGTTCCACCAACGCACGGGGGAAGATCGGAACAAGGTCATCTTCCTCGACGGGCGCCCCTTTCCCCGGGTGCAGCATGGGGGGCATGGAAAACGGCAGGTCCGATCGCACGTTGTACCAATCCTTGGGCATCTCCGCTTCGCTGAGCAGGACCTTGGTCGGCTCGACCACAGGCCACCTCCTTCATGGCAGAGGTACGGCTCCAGTACATTCACGGACTGGGTCGCGTACCGGGGGATCCTCAGGGCCGGTCGCCCGGCCACAACGCATAGGTCTTATCTGAAGGAAAAGAGGTGGGGGCGCCTTAGCGGCGCCAGAACTCGCGCAGGGTGCAGCGGATGATGCGCTGCTTGTACATCACACGCGTATCCTATTCCCCCGGGGCGACAGACGCAAGCCCGCCAGGGCCTCGAGTGCCTGGTAGACACCCGACAACACGTTGCAGCCCGGCAGGGCAGGCGCTACCGTATCTCCAAATGCGCGATGCACACCTGATCGCATCCCTCGAGTGCGCGCTCGACGGGGCGCCCCGCCTGGAACGGCTACCGACAGGAAGGCCGGTCGTGTTCGTAGGCGACACCCACGGCGATGTGGAGGCTACCCAGCGCGTGCTCACGCGTTTCCCTCCCGGGGAGCATGTGCTCGTCTTCCTCGGCGACTACGTGGACCGCGGTCCCGCGTCGCTGGAGAACCTCGTGCTGCTGGCCCGATCCCGGATCGACCATCCCGAGAGCGTGGTCCTGCTGATGGGCAACCACGAGGGTTGGGCAGCAACATCCTTCTCTCCTGCGGACTTCTGGGAGACGCTCAGCCCGGAAGAAGAGGAGGCGTGGTCGGGGGTCCTCTCGCTCCTTCCGTTCGCGGCGTACCACCCGCAAGGACTCCTCGCGGTCCACGGAGCCATCCCCGCCGTCGAGAGTCTGGAGGAGATCGAGGGCCTCCCCTTGGGTTCCCCTGACTGGAAGGCGATCGTATGGGGAGACTGGAGCGATGCTTCCGACGCCGAAGCGGAGACAGCGCTCGTCACCAGCCGTCCCGCGTTCGGTGCCGACCACTTCGCTCACGTCACGGAACGCCTTGAGCTGCGCGCGGTCGTGCGTTCGCACCAGCCCACGGCACCGACCCACATGTACGACGGCCGCTGCCTGACTGTCTTCACGTCGCACGCCTACGGAGGACGCAGGCGACAGGTCGCGACCCTCCACCCGGACCGTCCCCTGCGCACGGCGCGGGATCTGGAACTTGTGGATCTGGGATGAGCGCCGGCGTCCGCGCAGTCGGTGTGGATGTCGGGGGCACGTTCACCGACCTCGTGTGGACGGACGGCGTAGACCTGCGCACGCTGAAGGTCCCCTCGACGCGATCCCAGGAGGAAGGCTTCCTGAGAGGGCTTGAGGCGCTCAGCACCGTGGGACTAGACCGCCTCGTCCACGGGAGCACCGTGGCCACGAACGCGCTCCTCGAGGGGGCATGGGCGGAGACGGCCCTCCTGGTGACGGACGGGACCCGCGACGTTCTGGAGATCGGAAGGCAGGCGCGGCCGGCGCTCTACGACCTGCAGGCCGTCCCGCCCGCACCGATCGTGCCCCGCACGTTGCGCTTCGAGATCCCCGAGCGCCTGGACGCCCGCGGTCGCGTGGTGCGACCCCTCGATGAGCCGGCCGTACGCGCAGTGGCCCGCGCCCTCCCGGCAAGCGTGCGGTCGGTCGCGGTCGCGTTGTTGTTCTCCTTCCTCGACGGCCACCACGAACGCCGCGTGGCCGAGCTCCTACGCGCCGAGGGGGTGGAGCTCCCCATCACGCTCTCCTGCGAGGTCCTACCCGAGGTGCGCGAGTACGAGAGGACCTCGACGACCGTCGTCTCTGCCGCGCTGCGGCCCGTGGTAGCCGGATACCTGGAGCGCCTATGCGCCGGCCTGGCGGCACGCGGGGGGAACTGCCCTCTTCTCCTCATGGACTCCGCGGGGGGCGTGTTGAGCCCCGCCGACGCGTGCCGCAGGGCCGCGGGGCTTCTTCTGTCGGGCCCCGCAGCCGGCGTCCAGGGCGCAAGGACCGTGGCCGCCGCCGCCGGGATTTCCGACGCCATCACGTTGGACATGGGAGGGACGAGCACCGACGTAGGCCTCGTTCTCGAGGGCCAGGCGCAGCTGTCGAGCGCGCAGCTCATCGCTGGCCGCCCGGTGCGCCTTCCCATGGTGGACGTGCACACCATCGGTGCGGGTGGAGGCAGCATCGCTTGGGTCGACGCAGGCGGTGCGTTGCGGGTGGGGCCACGCAGCGCGGGCGCATCGCCCGGTCCGGCCTGTTACGGGAGCGGGGGAGCCGAGGCCACGGTCACCGACGCACAGCTCATCCTCGGACGGCTTCCCGCGGACCGCCCCCTCGGAGGGCTCGAGGCCCTCTCCAGGGCGCGCGCCGAGCGCGCACTCGCCAAAGTCGCCGCTCAGCTGGACATGCCCGTCCCAGCAACCGCCTGGGGTGTGCTGGAGATCGCCGAGGCGGCGATGGAGCGGGCCGTCCGTATCATCTCCGTCGAGCGCGGCCACGATCCACGAGGGCTGGCACTCGTCGCCTTCGGCGGGGCCGGGCCCCTCCACGGCGTGAGCCTCGCCCGCAAGCTGGGGATCGCCCGCGTGCTCGTCCCGGCCCACGCGGGCGTGCTCTCGGCACTGGGCCTGACCGCGGCCGATCTCGTATGCACGTTCGTCCGTTCGCTCGTCACCTCCTGGAGCCGCCTGTCCCCGAAGCTCTTGGCGGGTGTCTGGGACGAGTTCGAGCGTGAGGCACACGCGCGCCTTGCCGCCGCAGGCGTGGCCCACAGGGGGATCCGCGCCCAGGCGGCAGCGGATGTGCGCTATCAGGGACAGGGGCATGAACTCACCGTAGCCTGTTCCACGCCCGTGATCACGCACGCGGACATCGCCCTTCTGGCGGAGCGGTTCCACGCCGCCCACGAGGCGGCCTACGGGTTCGCGACGCCCGAGGCGCCGCTGGAGCTCGTGAGCCTCAGGCTCACCGCACGGGGACTCGTGGCCAAAGCCCCGCTGCCTGAGGCGCCCAGGATCGCGTCCGGCGATCTGCTCGTCGAGCGAAGGTCGGTCCACTTCGGACCGGACTTCGCGCTGGAGACGCCCGTGTTCCGCCGCACGGCCCTCCCGGCAGGAAGGACGCTCGAGGGGCCTTGCGTCGTCGAGGGGGAGGAGTCCACTTGCCTCCTCCCTCCCGGATCTCGGGCCGAGGTGGACGCGATCGGAAATCTGCTCGTGGAGGTAGGCACATGGACCCGGTGACCCTGTCCGTGCTCGGCCACGCGCTCGCCGGCGTGGCCGAGGAGATGTCCGCGGCGCTCGTCCGCAGCGCCTACTCGCCCAACATCAAGGAACGGCGCGACTGCTCATGCGCGGTCTTCGACCCACGCGGCCGGATGGCGGCCCAGGCAGAGGACATACCCGTGCACCTGGGGGCGATGCCCTTCTCGGTCGCCGCTGCCGTGGCCTCCTGCCCCGACCCTCAGTCCGGCGACGTGATCGTGCTCAACGACCCCTACCATGGAGGGGCCCACCTCCCCGACCTCACCTTCGTCGCCCCGGTGTTCTTGAGGGGCAGTCTCCTGGGCTACGTGGCTGCACGCGCCCACCATGCCGATGTGGGGGGCACGACGCCTGGGAGCCTGCCCGCAGGGGCAACGGAGATCTACCAGGAGGGCCTGATCCTGCCTCCTGTGCGCCTCTGGCGCGCCGGGAAGCTCGACGATGACCTGTGGAGGGTGCTCCTTGCCAACGTGCGCACGCCGCTCGAGCGCGCCGGGGACCTGCGTGCCCAACTCGCTGCAGTCCATGTCGGCGCCCACAGGCTGGCCGGCCTCGCCGATCGGTATGGG
Source organism: Candidatus Acetothermia bacterium (assembly GCA_003563005.1). Classification (GTDB taxonomy): domain Bacteria; phylum Bipolaricaulota; class Bipolaricaulia; order Bipolaricaulales; family Bipolaricaulaceae; genus PWTC01. The sequence goes on along the minus strand of PWTC01000084.1, from coordinate 21,985 downwards.
CCTGGGATCCTGGCCGAAGGGATGGACGCCCTCATGGCCTACGCCGAACGCAGGATGACCGAGGCCATCGGCATGCTGCCCGTCGGCTCCTGGGCTTTCGAGGACACGCTCGACGAAGGGCAGCGCGTCCGCGTAGTGATCACCCGCGAGGCTGCGGGCCTGACGATCGATTTCGCCGGGAGCTCTCCCCAGACGCGCGCCCCCGTCAACGCGCCGCTCGCGGTGACCGCCTCGGCGGTCTACTACTGCCTCCGCACCGTGCTCGATCCGGGCGTCCCGCCCAACGACGGCGCGTGGCGCGGCGTGAGGATCATCGCCCCAAAGGGAACCGTGGTGAACGCCGTGCACCCCGCCCCGGTCGGAGGCGGGAACCTCGAGCTTTCGCAACGCATCGTGGATGTCGTCTTCGGGGCGTTCGCCCAGGCCGTGCCCGATCGGGTGCCCGCAGCGAGCCAGGGCACCATGAACAATCTGACGCTCGGCGGTGTGCGTGCCGACGACGGCACCCCCTACAGCTTCTACGAGACGATCGCCGGGGGAGCGGGGGCATTGCCGGACCAAGACGGGTTGAGCGGCCGGCACAGTCACATGACCAACACGCTCAACACCCCGATCGAGGCCCTGGAACTCGCCTATCCGCTTCGCGTCGAGCGCTACGAGCTCCGGCCGGGAACAGGCGGCGCCGGGGTCCGCCGCGGGGGAGACGGGCTGCGGCGCGATATTCGCGTCCTTGGCCATACGGCCACCGTCTCGCTCCTCGCCGACCGCAGAGTGGGCAGACCCTACGGACTGGCTGGCGGAGAGCCGGGATCGCCGGGGGAGGACTGGCTCATGATCGAGGGCGAAGCGCCCCGCCGCCTTCCGGCCAAGGGCACTGTGGAGGTGGCACCGGACGGGGTGATCTCGGTGCGCACGCCGGGAGGCGGCGGCTACGGGACGCCCGCCTCGCGGGGCGGGGTAGAGCGTGCTGAGACCAAGTAGGCGGTGAACCCCACCATGCGCTCCGAAGGGCGGACACCCTCCTTCCAGCGCACGAGCATCCGCCGCTCCAGAAGCTCCACCGCCTCGATCCTCGAGAAGCCGGCGTCTTGAAGGCCGGCGAACGAAGCCTTGAGCTGCTCGGCGGTCGGCACGAGAAGCGCCAATGGAGCCCCCGGCACCATGGCCTCCCTGGCCGCGCGGACCGCTTCCCAGGGCTCAGGGAGATCCAGGAACACCGCGTCGACACCGTACACAGGGAACGGCTCCCCGGCGGACAGCACTTGACCTTCCACGCGCTCTCCGAGCCCAGCGCGGGCCACGTTGGCGAGGCCGTTCTCCAGGTGCTAAGCGTCCTGGTCGAAGGTGTACACACGTCCCTGGGGCCCGACGAACTGCGCCAGCAAGATCGTCAACGCACCGGACCCGGTGCCCATCTCGATCACCCTGTCTCCGCATTTCAGATCGAGCGCCATCACGATCCACCCGGCGTCCTTGGGGTACACGATCTGGGTCCGCCGCCGCACCTTGAACATGCGATCGACCACCCGCGGCCGCAGGGCCATGAACCAGTCGCCCAGGTTGGACTGGACGAGGGAGCCCGCAGGACGCCCGACCAGCGCGTCGTGGGACACGGTCCCCCGATGGCTGTGGAGCATCCCGCCGGGCTCGAGCGTGACCAGGAAGGATTTCTCACGACCGACAAGGCACACCATGACGTCCTCTCCGTACTCCAAGGGTCGCATCACCCCACCATTGTAAAAGGGGACAGGCTGGTTTTCGCTTCGCGAGAGGGGGACAGGTTGGTTTTCGCTTCGCGAGAGGGGGACAGGCTGGTTTTCGCTTCGCGAAAACCAGCCTGTCCCCTTATTATCTACTCCAGCATGAACGTGGAGCTTGTGCACGTCACACCGGACGCCATCGGGCACATCGCACGCTGCGCCAGGATCAGCCACCGCAGCGAGGGCACCGGCCCCGAGGCAGACGCGGATCTCGTGCGCCGACTGATCCGCTGGGGACACCTCTCGGTGCTCGAGTTCGCTCAGGCCACGTTCGTGGTCGAGGGGCTGTCCCGGGCATGCGCCAACCAGCTCACCCGGCATCGGTTGGCCAGCTTCGTACAGGAGTCCCAGCGCTACGTGGACGTGCGAGACCGGCCGCTCGTCACTCCCCGTTCGATCGCCGATTCGAACTCGAAACAGGCCGTCGAGCGTCTGTACGACGAGGCCGTGGCGCTCTACGAGAGGCTGGTCGCAGAGGGCGTCCCGAAAGAGGACGCTCGGTATGTCCTTCCCATCGGCGCGAGCACAGCACTCGCCATGTGCGTCAACTTCCGCGAGGCACGGCACATCATCGCCCTCAGGGGATCCGGCCATGCCCAGTGGGAGATCCGCGACCTCGCGCGCGGGATGCTCAAGCTGCTCAAGGAACAAGCAGCAGCGGTGTTCGAAGACCTGGAGGTGTCCGAGTGAGCTACTCCATCCTGTCCGACCGCGAGATCACCGCACTGTGCAAGATCTCACCGCCGATGCTCGACCCCTTCGTGGAGCGCCAGGAGGGCAAGCCCTCGTGGGGCCTGGGCAGCTTCGGGTACGACCTGCGCCTGGGTAGAAGGTTTCTGGTTCCCTTGGGGGGGGTGAACGCGGTACTGGACCCTGTCGACTTTCCGCGGGCCCACTTCCGCCACGTGGAGGCAGACCGTGTGTTCGAGCTGGCCCCCAACTCCCAGGTCCTCGCCGAGTCGGTGGAGACCTTCCACATGCCCGAAGACGTCGTGGGTGTTGCCTGGGGGAAGAGCTCCTACGCCCGCTGCGGCCTTCTGGTCAACGTCACCCCGCTCGAGCCGGGTTGGATCGGCCGCCTCACGCTGGAGCTGGCGAATCTGTCACCGCTTCCCATACGCATGCACATAGGGCAAGGGATCTCCCAGGTCGTGTTCTTCCGCGGGGCACGCCCCGGCCGTACCTACTCGGAGAAGGAATCCGGGGGCGGCTATCAGGATCAGCCGGGCGTGACGCTCCCGTACTGAGGAACCGGGGTCAGGTCTTGCATTGCAGCATCCCCGTGCCTCGCACAAGCTACAGCCGTGCTGGCCACGGCCTCCCAATCATTTGGGTGCTAAACGCGGTGTTTTGCGTGCTGCAATGCAAGACCTGACCCCAAGAGTCCGATGCGGGCGACGTAGGCACCGATGTCGAACTTGCGCTCCAGCCCGGCGGCGTTCATGTACCGCACCGTGCCGAAGATCGGGCGCTCCTTCCACGGCCGGTCGTGTTTGCCCAGGCACCACGCCACCCCGGCATACGAGTTCGGGTCCCGACCGTCGAGCCCGTAGCGGTTGTTGAGCCGCAGCGCCACATCGAGCGCCGCCTCCGGAGTCGGGCTCCACTCGAGGATCTTCTTGCCCCAGTACATCCGCATGTACCCGTGCATGCGGCCCGTCACGCGGAGTTCCTTCTGGGCCGCGTTCCAGTAAGGATCGTGCGTCTCGGCCTGCTCGAACTGCGCGACCGTGTACACGTGCTCCCGGGGATCCCCCGCATGGGCCTCGAGCGTCGCCCGCGCCCAGGCCGGTAGCCCGTCCAAGACATCGTACGCATGACTGTACCAGACGTAGTTCACGGCAAGCTCGCGCCGGACGATCAGCTCCTCGAGGAACGCTTCCGCACCGGGTCCTCCGGCCTGGGCGACCCGCGAGGCGATCCGGACGGGCGCGACGTGCCCGAAGTGCAGGTAGGGGCTCAAGCCGGACTGGCGGTCTTCGGCCGGATCGTTGCGGCGTTCGGCGTAGTCCGCGAGCCTCGACTCCACGAAGCCCTCCAGCAAGGCCATGCCTGCCTCCGTCCCCCCTTCCACCCCCGGGACGGGCGCCACCGCGCGGTCGACGTCCAACGCATCGAGCAATCCCGTCCAGTCGGGGAGGTCCCCCAGATCGAGCCTGTCCGCCCGTGTCTCGGGCCCCCGAGTCTCGAGCGGCACGAGAAATCGCTCCAGCATCGGGCCGATCTTCCGCCGCAGCACGGCCGCGCTGTACGCCTCGCGCGGGTAGGCGGTCTTGACCGGCACCACCACCTCGCCCTCGATCTCCACCACAGGGCAGGCGACCGCATCGGCCAGTTGGCGCCGCCAGACTCGCTGGTGGGCGAGATAGCCGCGATCGACGATCAGCAGGGCCGCGTCGAGCGCGAGCTCGGCCGTCACCGACGCCGGAGACCCAACCCTCAGGAGGAAGCCGATGCCGCGCTCGGCGAGGCGCCGGGCCACGTCGCGCAGGCCGTCGATGAGAAATGCGTAGTGGCGCAGGTTCGCCTCGGGGTAGCGGCCCGTGAGGCCGAAGCAGACGACGACCGGCAGGCGCCGGGCATCCGCCTCGCGGACCGCGTATTCGAGCGCCGGATTGCACTCGGCCCGCTGCGCGGCCTGCATCCAGTAGAGCACGTAACGGCCGCTGTGCTCGCCGCTCGCCTTCAACACGTGCACCCGGTCAGGCTGGATCACGGCGGAAGGGCTAGAAATCTCGACCCTTACCCGAGTCGGTGATCTCGACGAGTTCCTCCGGGTACGGCGCGAAGAAGGTCTGGTCGGCCAGGTACTCGACGCCAAAGCGGGTCACCCAAGCGCCGAGCAGCCCCACGGGCACGCTCAACGGCTGCCGACCCAGTCGGTACTTCTCAAGCACATCGAGGAAATAGTCCCGCTCGGCCGGCGAAAGGTCACGGGATACATAGCCAAACGCGTGCTGGGCGACGTTCACCGCCGAGGTCCGCCGCGGAGGGCGAGCGAGCGCACGGATCAGGTGATCCCGATACGCTTGCACCACTTCTTCCCACGGCCGGTGCTCCTGGTTGGCCACGATCCTCCCGAGCGCCCTGAGCTCGACCTGGCTGTAGCTCATGAGCAGTAGCTTGTTGCGCGTCTGGAAGGCAACGAGCTCTCTCATCGGGCCCGCCGCCGCCACCTGCCGGAACGCCGCCAGCGTGAACGCCTTCGTCAGAAAGTGCTCCCGTATGCGAAAGTTCGTGATCCTGCCTTCGTCCTCGACGGCGAGTTCCCCGAACCGCTCGAGCACTGCGCGCCCGAAGAAGCCCGCGGTGCGACCCACGGCGGGCGCCTTCTCGGTCTTGGTGTAGATTTTCACATCGGTAATGCCGCAAGAGGGTGAGCGATTCTTGAGGATGACCCCCTCCACGTGTGCCTGCCCGGTGAGGAAGCGATCAGCGAACTTCCGCATCTCATCGGTGACATCGCGTCCTGTTTCCGGCTGGACGAGCCGCTCCCCTCCACCGCGGCGAAGGATCCGCACCGGATCGCGCGGCACCCCAAGGCCGATCTCCATCTCCGGGCACACGGGCACGAAGTCCACATGCGGGACCATCGCGGCCACGGCATCGGAGTGGATGGTCAGGCCGTTGAAGCGGCAGTGCGCGAAGCCCAGACACTTGCTCACGACGATGCTCGGACGCGTATACCCCATCGGATCATCCCCCAGCGGCGCCGCCTGGCATGACGCGACACCGCTGCGGCCATCTTACCTCCTCCGGTCGAGCGCAGTTGGTTCAGGGCGCCTGAGGGCATATCCTCGGGTTCCTGGGGCGGTGCCCGGGAGAAGGGACTGTCGCATGGACATCAGAGGAACCCTCGATTGGATCTGTTCGGAGATCTCCGGAGCGCGCGCGCATGATGCAGTAGCACGCATAGCGGGGCACCACAGGATCCAGGGCTCGCCCGGCCTGTGGACGGCCGCGGAGGATGTGCAGGCCATGCTCGCAGCGCACGGGATCGCCTCGAAGGTCCACCCCGTGCCTGCGGACGGCACGACCCAGGCGTTCGGCTGGACGATGCCGCACACTTGGGAGGTGCGCTCGGGCGAGCTTCGCCAGGTGACACCCCAGGCGCGCGTTCTCGTACGGTTCGACGACGTGCCCCAGGCCGTGGTCGCCCACAGTCCCGGCGGAAAGGTGGACGCTCCGCTCGCTCACGTAGGCGAAGGGACAACCGACGCTGACTACGCCGGGCGCGAGGTGGCCGGCAAGCTCATCTTGGCCCACGGCCGGGCGCGCCTGGTGGCACGGGCCGCGGCGGCGCGGGGCGCCGTGGGAATCGTGATCTATCCGGACTCCAAGCGCGCCTCAGCCGACTACGACCTCATCCAGTACCAGGGCTACTACGCACGGGGGCCGGAAGCACACGATCTGATGCCTGGTTTCTCCATCTCACGTAGAGTCGCCGACGAGCTCATCGCCGCGCTCGCCTCGCATCCGGTCCGGCTCCAAGGCGAGATCGACGCCGTCCTGGGGACGGGCACCCAACCGGTGATCGAGACTCACTTCGGCGACACAGAGGCCCATCAGGTGTTGCTGTGCGCGCACCTCTGCCACCCGCGCCAATCCGCGAACGACAACGCATCGGGAAGCGGGCTGCTCGTAGAGCTCGCCCGCGTTCTCCACGCGTTCCAGAGCACGCACGAGCTCGGCCACGGAGTCCGACTCCTGTGGGTGCCCGAGTTCAGCGGGACCCTGCCATGGGCAGTTGAACACTCCCCCCTGCTGGCACGTACGTGGTACGCGGTGAACCTCGACATGGTCGGGCAATCCCCCGAGTGCGTGGGGACACCCCTCACCATCTCCCAGCCCCCGGCGACACCCCCGAGCCCGCTCAACGCCTGGCTCGGTCCCCTCGCGGGGCTCATCGCCGCCCGAGGGGACGTCTTCGCCCCCACGGGTTCGCGACGGCCACTGCACTGGCGCTTGGGTCCACCGATGGGGGGGAGCGACCATCTGGTGTTCAACGCTCCCCCGTACCGGGTGCCGGCGACCATGCTGGGCCACGACGATCCGCTGTGGCATACGCACCTCGACAGGCTCGATCGTGTCGACGCCAGTCGGCTCCAACAGGTCGGCGTCCTCGCCGGGAGCCTGGCACTGATCCCCTCGCTCACCGGAGAGGTCGGGACACTCGCGGACTGGCTGCTCGGCTACGCCGCGGATCGGCTTGTCCGCGCCAGCGTGCTCGGCCGCGGGCGTGCGAAGACCCGCGGCCGGTTCGTGCAGTTGGCCCTCGGCATCGAGCAGGCGCGCGCGGAGGCGTACGCAGCCTTCGCCCAGAGCGCACTGGGCGAGCCCTGGGATCCCGCAACGCACCTGAGGGCGCTACAGAGCATCGCAGGCGCCCTCGGCGCCGACGCTCGGGGACGCAGCGAGACCGGCGGTCCGATCCGTGTTCAGGACGGACCCATCGCCTATGCGAGGATCGACGATCTCCCTGAAGAGGACCGCCACACGGTCAAGGAGAAGCTCTCCGCGGGGTTCAACGTCCTGCTCGAGGCCACCGCCAACCTGTGCGACGGGCGGCGAGACCCGGTCGAGATCGCAGAGCGACTCTCGCTCGACCTGGATCGGTGGGTTCCCGAGGAGGACGTGCGGGCTGCGCTGGGTGTCTTGGAGAAGCTCGGTTACGTGAGCTCGCCCTGACGGGCTCTGTCGGCACGATCGCTCGCTGGGGAGACCCCGTGAGGGCAGGTCATCGGGGTGCCTCCTGCGCCGAGCTGCTGGACCTCCCAGCCTTCGTCGACCCACAGGCCCAGCACGCTGACACCGAGGTCCCAACCAGCGACACGCTCCACCGCCCGAAGGAGCTGCGTCTGCTGCTCCTCGGGCGAAACAGGGTTGCCCGCGCAGTCGCCGTGGGCCACCACGGCCACCACCGACGATCCGTGCGCGCGCACCGAGACCTCGACACGTCTTCGGATGGAGTCGGCCGCCACAGCATCACCCTCGGCCAACAGCCGCACCGGACCCGGCTCGGTGATCACGTCCACGTACTCCACGCAGCACAGGTCCTTGAGCCAGTCCGTCACCGGGTCTTGTACCCGGCCGTCCATGCAGTTCACCGCCGTGGCGAACCCCCCTTGCGTTCCTTCCATCGCGCCCCCTTCCGCGGCCCGCCCAGTGTAGCCTCCGCCCCGAACGCTGCAACGCCGGAGGGGCGCCGAGAGCAGCGCGGAAGACCTTGCAGCCCGGCTTCGTGAAGGCAACCATGGGAGATCACAAAAGGAGGGGAGTGTGAAGGCAACGTATGGTTATCGTGGTCGCCTCGTCAGCGTCCGTCTGATTCAGACTCCCGAAGGAGCGCGAGAACTCGTCGAGCATCCGGGGGCTGTGGCGGTCCTTGTCCGTGATCCCTTCGGGCGTGTCCTTCTCGTACGCCAATCGCGGGTGGGGGCAGGAGGGGATTTGTGGGAGATACCAGCCGGAACACGGGAGCCCGGGGAACCACCCCTGGCCACCGCACAGCGCGAACTCCTCGAGGAGACGGGTCTGCAGGCCTCACGGTGGACACAACTCGGCACCATCTTCCCCACACCCGGGTACTCGAACGAACGCATCACGCTCTTTCTAGCCCAGGGGATCACGGGTGAGGCGACGGGGCGATCGGAGGTGGACGAAGCGAGGTTCTTCGCCGTGCCGAGCATCCTGTCCATGGCCAGAGAAGGCCACGGGGATGCGAAAACGTTGGCCGCGCTGGCCCTTGCCGGCGGCTGATCAGCCTCCGCCCGATCGACCGTCTTGCTCCGCCGGGCTCCTCCCGCGCCGCCCTGATTGGGCAAGCTCACGCAGCGGGAGGAGCCCCCGATACCATTCTGCAAACTCGGCGGCCACCTCGCGATCTAGCCCCCGGCGGCGCAGGCGCCGCCGGAAGCGGGCAACCGCGCGACGGCGTTGCCAGAAGAACCCCAGCCCCACCGTCACCAGCGAACCCAACAGACACAGGACGGCCCAGATGACGCCCAGCCAACGCATCAGCCCTCGTCCTCCGCGCCTCCTCGCTCGCGATGCTTCGACCCCGTGTCGAAGTTACCGATGTTGATCCCCTTGCCCCCGACCAGCTCGCGCAGGTTGATCATGTACCCACGGGCCATTTCCAGCGCGTCCTCTTTGGGGATCCCCGCCTCCGTGAGCTTCTTGTAGAAGGTGGCCACCGAGTCGGCCATGCTCTCCGCGGCCTCACGCGAATAGAGAACATCCCTCAGTCCACGCAACAAGCCCGGAACACGATCCGAAACAACATCCAGGATCTCCCGCACTTCCGCGGCCTCGTTCTTGTGCTCTCCCATCGTCTTGCCTCCTTCTGCTATGCTGGTAGCTACACAGCGGCGCTCAGGCTTCGGGAGACCCGGAAGATCTCCACCTCGCGACCGAGCAGCCGCAGCCGGCCTCTTATGGGCAAGCCCCGCTCCCCAGCGGACATGCCCAAGCTGACCCCCGCCAAGGACGACCCCATCTCGATCTCGGCTATGGGAACGCCCTCCGTGTTCGCCAGTACGTGCGCCAGAGCCCGCCTTGGCGGGCCGGGGATCTGGCGCACCGTGCTGCGCACTGCACGCGCCACGCGGAGCGCCTCCGCCAGTTCCAGTCGGCATGCCTCGCAGGCACCGAGGTGCGCCAGCACGGTTCCCTGCTCGGAAGGGGCCAGTCCGCCGCTGGCATACCAAGTGAGCAGTTCCCGCGTTTCTGTGCAATCCTGCCTCACGTCAACACCTCCGCCAGCGCTCGTCGCGCATGATGCATGCGTGACTTCACCGTTCCCTCCGGAAGGGAGAGCATCTGCGCGATGTCCTGGTACGACATGCCCTCGTAGTAGGCCAGGAAGACCACCTCACGGTGCGCTTCGGACAGTCTTCCCAACGCTTCCCATACGCGGCTCGCCAGCTGATCCCGCGCGAACGCCTCCTCGGGATCGGGCAGAGGTGCGGGAAGCTCCCGTGCCCGTTCCCCCCTGGCCTCTCGCCTGAGGAGCGCGTGGGCCTGGTTGCGCGCGATCCCAAAGAGCCAGCTCGACACCTGGGACCGACCCTCGAACCCCTTGGCCCCCTTCCAGACAGCGATGAACGTCTCCTGCACGACCTCCTCGGCGAGGTGTCGGTTCCGCAGCAAGGTGAAGGCGAATCGGTACACGCGGTCTGCATAGCGATGGTACAGGGACTCAAACGCACGCCGGTCTCCACGCCCCACATCGGCGACCGCCCCTTGATCGTCGACCAAGCTGCCTCCTGTCCCTGTTCGATACTCTCGCTGCGTCCGATCGCGCTCGGGCCTTGTGCTCCCACGGTCGAGGGTCAAGGGCCACCTCGCCGCTGGGCGGCTCCTCCCTCCCAATGTATGTCGTCCGCGGAGTGCTCCGGGTTCAACCGCGGCGCAGAAGTCGGAGTCTTGGGGCGGATCGCCCGTCTCGACCCGTCATGGCCTCGGCGGCGATCATCGCGGACCACACGGCCTCCTCGGTCACCTGCGCGGCCCCCCGGTAGAGCTGTGCCGTCGCCGGCGCGGCATCTGGGATGAAGGGGGCCTGCTGCAGGGCCGCCTCGCGATCCATGCGCCACCCCGTGCTGAAGGCGACGAGAAAGTCGCCGCTGCCCGGATCGGCCGGGGCACCCGTTCGCGCTAGCCCCAGCGCCCCGCGGCGTGCCAGGAGACCCAGTTGCCTGGGAAGGAGGGGGGCGTCCGTCGCCAGGACGACCACCACCGATCCTTGCTCAGGAACGTCCTCTCTCGCGATGGCGAGCTCCGGATCTGCGAAGCCGCACCTGAGGTCGCTGGCCCGCCCCATGTTCGGGACGACCAACGCTCCCAAAGAGAACGCCCCTACCCGGCACGAGGCCGTGCCCACGCCCGATTTGTGGCCGAAGGCCCGCATTCCCGTGCCGGCGCCCACACAGCCTTCGGCGACGTCGTCAGCGGCGTGGGCGAGTGCCTCGCGCGCGTCTTCCTCGCGCACCGGCCGCGCCTCGATCGCTGACAGGTACCCATCGTTGCACTCCAGCACCACCGGGTTGATCGAGCGGGCGTGTGGATGCCGCGCCAGGGTCCACGACACAAGCGCATCGAAACCCACCCCCACCGCCAGCGTGTTGGTGATGATCAGCGGCGTTTCCAGCGCCCCCAGGTGGATAAGCTGCCACAGACCGGCAGCCTTCCCATGCCCGTGGAGCACGAACGCTCCCGCTGGACATGGGCGCGCATACACGTCCCCAGGGGGCACGACAACGGTCACGCCTGTGCGCACGGCACAGGGACCCTCCCCTTCGATCCGGGTGGCATGACCCACGCGCACGCCGGGCACGTCGGCGATCGTCCCCCGCGGACCCGGCGCGCTTCCTCCCAACGTGTAGCCGCCCCGGCGGAATGCGTTCACCAACCTCCGTAGAGTCTGAACTCGTGCGGGTGAGGCCGCGCCGCCACCGCCCGCGCCTCGTCGATCCGGCTCCGCACCCAAGCATCCACAAGCGCCTGCGGGAACACATCACCGTAGGTCAGGAAAGCGTGATCGGAGCGAAGCGCCTCCGCCGCCTCGTGAAGATCGCGCGGCAGCATGTGGATACGATCCGCCTTGCGCCCACTCAACTGGTACAGGTTCTCGTCCCACGGCCCCCAGCCCTTGGCCACCGGGTCGATGTCCCGTCTGACCCCGTCGAGGCCGGCCATGAGGCAAGCAGCGAAGGCGAGGTAGGGGTTGCAGGTCGGATCAGGGACCCGGTACTCGAATCGCATGGTGCCCGACCCCTTGGCATATCCGGGCACCCGTACCGCCGCCGTGCGGTTGGCGTGCCCGAAGGCGAGGTGGACGGGGGCCTCGTGTCCCGGAACCAGCCTTCGGTAGGAGTTGGTCGACGGTGTCACCCAGGCCGACAATGCCCGCCCGTGAGTGAGGAGCCCACCGATCCACCGGAGCGCTAGCTGTGAAAGCCCGTCGCCGTCGGCACAAAGGTTCACCCCGGCGCGGACGAGGTACTGGTGGAAGTGGAGTCCATTGCCCGGCTGCCCGTGAAGCGGTTTGGGAAGGAAACAAGCGACCATCCCCCGCTCGGAGGCGAGCCGCGCCACGAGGTCCTTGATGAGCACCGTCCAGTCGGCTGCCTCCAAGAGGTCCCCGAACCCCAGCTCGATCTCGTTGTGCCCCAGCGAGCCTGCCTCGTGGTGGTGGTAGCGCACCGGGACACCCCAGGTCTCCAAGATCCCCGTGACCTCGTCACGCAAGTCGAGCCCGCGGTCTTCCGTTCCCCCTGCGTGATACGCTGTCCGCGCGCTGGGCAGCGCGTCCAGGCTGAGACAGGCGTCGCCCTCGATCGGCAGAATGCTGAAGGCTTGGGACAACGGCCCGTCGTCCACGTGCAGCGAGTCGAACACGTAGAACTCCAGCTCGACCCCCAGGCGGGCTTCGTCCGCAAGCCCCTCCTGCGCCAGCAGGCCCTGTGCCTTGCGGGCCACCGAGCGCGGTGCAGCCGGGAGCAGTTCACCATCGGCGTGAGCCAGGTCCGCGATCATGGTCACCGTGGGCAGCTCGCGCGTCGGATCGATGCGGGCGGTACTCGGATCCGGAACGAGCACCACGTCACTCCGCTCCACGTCTCCCAGTCCGTAGTTGAACGCGTCCGCCCCGACGCCCCGCCTGAACAGATCCGGCGTCATCTCGCTCACCGGCAGGGTGAGCCGGCGCAGACGTCCCATCAGGTCCACGCCCCGCAGATCGACGCGCTCGATGCGGTTGTCTTTGATCAACGTCAAGACGTCTTCGAAGTCCATCGCTCCTCCTTCGTGCAGGGCAGAGGCCGCTCAGACGCGTGGCACCGCGAGGTCGTCCACGCCCCAGTCGGAGAGGACCGCACCGGGCAGCGATGCATCAACGAGTTCACGGATGATCTCCGCGTGCTTGACCTTTTCCCTTCCCCAGTCGGCGAGCATGGCCTCGGAGACCCAGGGTTTGTACAGTGCTCCCGGGCCGACCACGCATGCCGGTCCCGGCTCGAGTTTGAAGTAGCAGGGCGCACACGTGCGGACCATCTCCGGGGCATCGTAGAAGCGGTTGAACCCGCCGAAGGAGTCCGTGAGGTAGATATGAAGATCCAAGGGCATCTTCACCCCGCGGCGGATCGAGGCGAGCGCGGGGAGCGACAGGTCACCAAGTGGGTTGAACGTGTTGGCCCCTAGCTCCTCGAGCACCCTAGCGCCGGCCGCATTGCCGTGCCCGGCGAACACGGACACCTTGAACACTACGTCCTTGGGGAGATCTCCCGCGGCGCGCATCTTCGAAAGGAGCCAGAGAAGTCCCTCGTCCAGTACGAGGAATCCACGGAAGCCCACTTCGACCGCGCGCATGATGTCGGCGATCACGTACCGAAGCTGATCCGAACCTCGGAACCTGAGCCCCGAGAGACCGCCCTCCGGCGTCACCAGCTGCCTTCCGGTGTCCCAGCCGGAGCGGGGTCCGGGTGTGAGGATGACCTCCACACGGCCTTCGGCCGCGATCTGGGCGAAGTCACGCAATTCCGATCGGGAGAGCAGCGTCGCCCCCATGACCGCGGAGATCATCCTGTGGACGGGGACGTTGCGCTTTTTGGCTTCATCGATGACGGCTTCCAGCACGCCCGGCCGCTCGATGCCCGAGATCTCCATGCGATACTGCGCGCCATCAGGGAATCTGTGTGAGCTGTCCGGGAGTTCGTAGACATCACGCCCGGGGATGCCGTGCCGTTCCATCATCTCGGCTACCTTGTGTTGGTTCATGCGTCCTCCTCGATCGCCTTCTCCAGCCTTCTCCACTCCTCGTCCGGGATGCGGTATTCATGCTCCGCGGCGGGGAATCTCCTCTCCTTGACGTCCTTGATGTAACTCTGGAAAGCCTCCAGCATCGGGCTGGCGATGTCGGTGTATTTCTTGACGAACTTGGGTGTGAAGGCCTCGAACAAGGATAGGATATCGTGCACGATCAGCAACTGACCGTGACAGGCTCCTCCAGATCCGATCGACAAAATCGGAACGCTCGCCTGACGTACGATCACCTCCGCCACCCTCGCAGGGACCGCCTCCACAAGGATGGCGAACGCGCCGGCCTCCTCGAGGATCTCCGCGTCGTCGAGCAGCTCCAGCGCCACCTCGGCGCTCCGCCCCTGGGACTTCAGGCCGCCGATCATGCTCGCCGCCTGAGGGGTGAGGCCGATGTGCCCCATCACCGGGATTCCCGCGTCCACGATGGCCTGTACGCGGTCCGCCATGCGTGCGCCACCTTCAAGCTTGACCGCATCCGCGCCACCCTCGGAGATGAACCGTCCCGCATTGCGGACAGCCATTTCGTCCGAGGGCTGGTAGGACATGTACGGCATGTCGCCCACCACGAACGCCCGCGAGGCAGCCCGGGAAACGGCTGCGGTGATCTGTACCATGAAGTCCATCGTGGCCGGCAGCGTCGACGTGTGGCCAAGCAGGCACATGGCGCCTGAGTCCCCCACGAGGATCATGTCCATCCCGGCCCGGTCCTCCAGCAGCGCCGTCGGGTAGTCGTAAGCGGTGAGGAAGCTGATCGGCTCCCCTCGCTCCACCATGGCGTAGAGATCCGGGATCGTGACCTTCGAGCGTTTGTCCGTCATGGCACCTCCTTGCGGCTCATGGTATCGCTCGTCAAGCGTGCCGGCCACACCGGGCCATCATCCGTCAGGGCGCCTCCCGTCTAGCGAGCAGGCGCCCGGCGACGGCCGGCGTTGTAGCCCGCGGTGGCCCCCGCTGCCGCCGCCGGCGGCACGAGGTAAAGCACTTCTGGAAGCTGGAGTACGAAGCCCAGGCCCACGAAGGTCCCCGCGCCGGCGAACCCGCCCAGGAAGCACAGGCCGATGTTCCCCTCGACGCCCAGGAGGCTCCCCGTGGCCCACACCCCCAGGCTCGCGCCCAACGTCGCACCGCCGAGGTACCCCACGGCCGCCCCGATGATGGCCCGTCCAAGGCACTCCCATCCCTGGCAATCCACGGTGAACAAGGCCGCAAGTCCGTACGCGCCAGCCAGGCCGAGCCCGTAGCCGGCGAGTGTCCCGACGATGAACTGCGGCACCACCGGGTCGATGCCTTCCATCCCCCGGCAGTCGAGCCCCGGCAACACGATCGCCAGGGCCACAACCACCATCACCACCGCCTTTGCCATCATGTCATCCTCCTTCCGGCCGAGGCGCACCTGCGATCCCCGGCCGCCAATCTAGCTCCCGCAACATGCGGTACAGCACGCTCAGCGGCAGGCCCACCACGTTGGTGTACTCCCCTTCGATGCGCTCGACGAACGCTGCTGCGCGCCCCTGAATGGCATACGCCCCCGCCTTGTCCATCACGTCTTCTCCGCTCAGGCACCAGACGATCTCCTCCTCCGAGAGCACATGGAACCGCACGCGTGTTGCCACCAACGCCTCGCGCGCGTCGCCCGGGGCCCGCAGACAGACAGCGGTGTACACGACGTGCCATCTGCCCGAGAGCATGCGCAGCATCTCGGCAGCCTGGGAGCGATCCGTCGGCTTCCCCAGATGCCGCCCCTGGACGAACACACCGGTGTCGGCAGCGAGCACGAGCTGGTCCCCCCGCGGCGGACCGCACGCTGCCGCCTTGCGGCGGGCCGTCGCCAGCAAGTCCTCGGGGGATCGGATCGTCCCTTCGTCCACGCACGGGTCCACCTGGTCGAACTCCGGTACCACGAGTCCAAGCAGGAAACGTCGCCGCGGGGATGCGGAGGCGAGCACCAGGCGTTGCGGTTGTCGGCGGCCATCCCGATAATCGGCGCGCATGGACATCATCTTCAGCGAACGTTGCCTCGAATACCACGCCGTCGGCCACCCCGAGGGCCCCGGACGCGTCCGCATGGCCCAGCACTACCTGGAGCGCCTCGGCTACCCCTTCTTCGAGCCGCTCCCGGCAGGCCATGAGGACCTGCTCCGGGCGCACACGGAGGAGCACATAAGGCGTGTCGAGTCGGGTGACTTCCACGATCCGGACAGCCCGAACTACCCTGGCATCGAGCAACACGCACGCCTCGCGGCCGGAGGGGCGATCCTCGCCTGGAAGCGCCTTGGGTTCTCGATCATGCGGCCGCCAGGACACCATGCGGGTCCGGACTTCCTTGGAGGGTTTTGCTACTACAACACCATCGCGGTCGCCGTGCGCGCCGCCGGTGTACGCACGTTGATCGTCGACATCGACGGACACCACGGGAACGGCACCCAAGCAGTATTCCACGGCGACCCCCTGGTCACCTACGTGTCGCTACACCGCATGTACAACTACCCGGGCACCGGCCATCAGTCGCGGGGGAACTGCCTCAACTTCCCCTTGCCTCCCCGCTGCGGCAAGGCCCTGTACCTGGACACGCTGGAGCGCGCTCTGGAAGAAGCCGGGCGGAACTACGCGCTCCTCGCCGTGTCGGCGGGATTCGACACCCACGTGGACGATCCGCTCGCCTCTCTCGGACTCGAAGTCGAGGCCTTCTACGACATCGGCTTCATCCTGGGCGACCTCAAGCTCCCCTCGTTCTGCGTGCTCGAGGGGGGCTATGTCCCTGAGATCATGGGGCCTTCAATCGAGATGCTTACTTCTGGCCTAGAAGAAGCAGCAAGAACATAAGGCCGCCACGCAAAACCTCACAGGGATCGCAGGGCGCACACGTCTGGCAGGGCTGGCGCCACCAACCACAGAGGAACGCGCACGGATCGCAGCAAGCATCGGACGCGGGTGGCCCGGGCACCGGCTCCGGTGTCAGGCCGAGGCCCTCAGGTTGCGCCGGAGATTCCTGCCCCGCAGCGACCACCACATCGGGTGCAGGCTCCACGGCCAACGTCGCCGCCCACTCCCCGTAGGTGATGGTGAAAGGCGCCGTGGGGTCGATGGCGTCACCGAGCACGATGATGGAGGCCACCACCTGCCTTGGCGGCAACACCCCCTCGCGCAGGTCTCCCGTCACCGGGAAGACGTTGTCTTCCCCCATCGTGACCGTGCTGCCGTCCTGCGCAAAGAGCAGCGAGCCGGGCTCGATCGCCGCGCCGGACTCGGTGTAGGCCCAGACGAGCACAGCATTCCTGCCGACGAACTCAGGAAGCGTGGCCGCGAGTCCGGCCTGCATCCTCGTGGCCACCGTGCGCTCGTTCACGTAGACGGCCACCATCAGGAACTTGCCTGAAGGGGCGTCCACCGTGAGCACCGCGACGAGGTCGCGGTCCAGCCCTGTCTGCGCGATGACCTCATCGACCGTCTGGCCGAACGCGACAGAACACCCCACGAGAAGGGCGAACCCCACGCTCAGCGCGCACACAACCCGCCGCATGTTCAGCAGCACCACCAAGAGGCGAACACACCCAACCACAGGACCCAGAAGAACGCGAGCAACCACCATCCTAGCATCGCCGATCACCTCCTCACGCAGCCACTATAGTCCTCGGCCCGCCTGGCTGCAAGTGATGTACATTACAGCGATTGCGGGGTCCCGTAGGGGTCCGTATAATGGCGGGCCATGCGTACAGCCCATCGTGCTGCTCTTTCTGTGTTTCTGCTCATCCTCTCGTCGGTCGCGATCGCAGCTCAGCCGCTTCGCATCGCGCTGCCTCCCGCCATGGGCTCCGTGCCGGTGATCCTGGCGCAAGAGTGGGGTCTGTTCGAGGAAATGGGGGTCGATGTGGAGATCGTCCCCCTGGCCAGCGAGCACGACCGCAGGGCGGTGTTCTGGGCCGGACAGCTCGACGCGCTGATCACCGACCTCACGGGCGCGCTGCTTCTGAATAACCGGCGCCCGGGTTACGGGGTCATCACGAGCACCATCTACGAGCCCGCCGAGGATAACCAGACGCATGTGCTGCTCTTGGCGATGCCCTTCGCCAGGGTCTCCAGCCTACGAGATATCGTCCAGAGAGCGCAGCAAGGTCAGCTCACGGTGGTGGTACCCCCCCGTTCGGACCTCGAGTTCATGCTCGACGCCCTCTTCGAGCAGAACGCCCTCACCCCGCCACGCCACATGTACCTGGGCGAGGACGATCTTGTGGAGAACTCCAAGGTGTTCCGCCTGGGCTTCAGCAAGGCAGGCGCCGCCGTGTTCCCGCAGCCCTACGCGGATTACATCTCCAACCTCGTCGCGCCTGGACTCCCGACTCCGTTCGTCATGACGGGCTTCGACGGCATCCCAGTTCCCCCCACGGTGGTCGTGTTCGCCCGTCACATCGTGGAAGAGGACCCCGAGCGCGTTGCCTTGTTCTATGAAGCCATCGAGATGACGATTGCCCAGCTCAACGAGCTTCCACGTGACGAGCTCATCCCCTTGGGATGGCAACTCGCGGCGGACCTGTTCCTTCCAGGCCAGGACCCCGCTTCGCTGACCGAAGAACAGCGCGCCATGGCCTCGGCGGCGCTCGAAGCGGTCATCATCCCCGAGTTCCCCCCTCCAAGCCCGGTGGATCCTGCGGTCTTCGGGGTCATCCGTGACTGGGCACGCGCGCGGGGGTACCTGTTCGGTGAAGCGGAGTTCGATCAGCTGGTGGTTGCCGTACCCACGCGATGATCGAAGTTGCGGACCTCTCGGTGGCCTATGGTACGGGGCGTCGCCGCGTGTTGGCGGTCGACCGCGTTTCGCTCTCCGTGCCTACCGGCGAGATGGGCGCGCTGGTTGGCCCCTCCGGCTGCGGCAAGAGCACGATCCTCTACGCGGTCGACGGGCTCATCCCGCCCACGGAAGGTACGATCAGCGTTGCCGACGAGCCGGTCCACGGAGTGCGCCGGGATGTGGCGCTCATCCTCCAGGACGCGGGACTGCTTCCCTGGAAGACCGTCCGGCAGAACGCCGAACTGGCCCTGCGCATCCAGGGAGTGGGCGAGGATGTGGCGGATATCCTGAACACGCTCGGCCTCACCGGCTTCGAGAACAGCTTCCCCGCCGAGCTCTCGGAAGGCATGAAGCGCCGGGTGGGCATCGCCCGCGCATTGGCACTGCACCCCCGCGTGCTGCTCATGGACGAACCGATGGCGAACCTCGATTCGCTCACCCGAGAACACATCCAGAAGCTCATCCTCGACCTATGGAAGAGCCTGCGTTTCACAGCACTGCTCGTCACGCACGACATCGAGGAGGCGGTGTTCCTCGGTCGACACGTGTTCGTGCTCTCCCGCCGCCCCGCGCGCGTGGTGGAAGCAATCGCCAACCCGGAGGCGGGGACGGCCGCGTACCGAGGCAGCGACACGTTCGTGCAGCGGGTACGATACCTGCATGAGCTCCTGGGAGGAGTGCAGTGAGCGTCCGCACACAAGGTGGGGATCGGCGCTCCGCGGCGGAGATCCTGTCCGGGGCGAAGTCCGTGGCGACGTATCTGCTGGCGGCGTGCGTGGTGCTCGGGGTGTGGTGGATCGTGGCGCACATCCTGTACGCTGTACGAGGTTACAGCGTGTTGCCCACGCCAGCGGAGACCTTTCGGCTCGCCATCACGCTCAGGGGAGATCTGGCACCGGCCTTCGGTAACTCCGCACTGCGGTTTCTGATCTCCATCGTGGTGGCATTCGTGCTCGCCGTGCCCTTCGGGCTCGTCGTAGGGTTCAGTCGCAGACTGCACCAGTACGTCTCGCCGCTCGTGTTCCTCACGTATCCGATTCCGCCTGTGGCCCTGCTCGTGTTCTTGTACATGGCGTTCGGCACGGGAGAGGCGGTACGGGTGTTCGTGGTGACCATCGCCCTGTTCTTCCAGCTCCTGGTGGCGGCGATGGGGGCGGCGAGGCAGATCCCGCCCTCGTTCGTGACGTCGGTACGCTCGGCGGGGGCGACCAAGTGGGGACTCTACAAACACGTCGTGCTGCCGGCTACGCTGCCTAGCATGCTCACGGCGGCACGCGTCTCGGTGGGACTGGGGATCACGCTCTTGTACATCGCGGAGACCAGGATCGGTGCCGTGGGCGGGGCACGGTCAGGGCTGGGGGTGTTCATCAAGGTTCACAGCCACGCGCCGGCCGAGTACGAACTGTCCGCCGTGGTCGGGCTGGCCCTCATGGGACTCGTGTTCTACACGGCCCTCGAGCTCCTCGACCGATGGCTGTGCCGGTGGCGGCACGTAGGGGGTGGCGGTGGAACCTAAAGGCGCGGTCTTCGTCTACAACGCAGAGAAGCCTGGCACCCGACAGGCGGCCGAGCGGGGCGCCTCCTGGTGTGCCCAGCAGGGGATCAGAGCAAGGGTCACCTCCAGACGGCAGTTCACATGCCACGAAGGAGAGCTGGCTGTGGCCGTCGGCGGCGACGGCACCCTGCTCCGCACCGCCGCCGTGCTCCACCCTGCACAGGTGCCCATCCTCGGCGTGCACATGGGGTCGCTGGGGTTCCTCGCCTCCTGCAGCGCCGACCAGCTGGAGGACGCCCTGGAGGCGGTGTTCTCCGGCAAGGCAGGGGTGGAACCCCGGCAGCGGCTGACCGCGAAGGCCGCCGACATGACGGGGACGGCGCTGAACGACCTCGTGCTACTGGGCACGTCTCCGGCGCGCTTCACCCAGGTCGAGGTGTGGATCGACGGGCAGTCGGCGGCCGTCGTCTCGGGCGACGGTCTCGTCATCGCCACCAATACCGGCTCCACCGCCTATGCTCTCGCCTGCGGAGGACCGGTGCTCCACCCAGGGCTGGCGGCGATGACGGTCGTCCCCATCGCCCCGCACAGGCTCGGCACGCGCCCCCTGGTTCTCCCCGAGAAAGCGACGATCACCGTGCGCGCCACGTTCCCTACAGCGCTCTTTCTCGACGGGGATCCGGCAGGGACGCTCAGCGGAGGACAGGCTGTGGATGTGAGCATCTCCTCCGCATGCACATGGCTGGTACGGCTCCCGGAGGAGCCGACCTTCTTCGAGCGCTTGAGGGACAAGCTGGGCTGGCTGCCCGGCCCGATCGGAAGGGGGTAACACGTGCAGATGCAAAGAACGCTGGAGGACACGCTCAAGGCCAAACCGGCCGACGAGCTCGAACTCATCGCAATCCGCTCGCGTCAGGATCTAACGCGGTTCACCGGAGGCCAGATCCACCAGAACGTAGCAAGCGAGGACACACACCTGTTCGTGCGCGCCTGGATCGAGGGCAAGACAGGCGTCGCCGAGACCAACGATCTCACTCAAGATGGCGTGCGGCGGGCTGTCATGAGCGCAGCCGAGGCGGCGCGTTGCCAGTCCTCCCCTGCGGGATACCATCCCCCCGACCCGCAGCCTTTGCCCGAGATCGACCCTTGGGACGAGGTCACCTGGGACGCTTCGCCCGACCTGCGTGCCGACCTCGTGGCCAAGGCAGTCCGAGAGTCCAACGCAGCCGGGTTCAACGCCTCCGGTGCGCTCTCCACCGGCGGTAGTGAACTGTGGGTCATGTCCTCCCGGGGGGTGCGCGCCCACACGCGAAGCTCGGCCGCACGCTTCATCACCGTGATCAACGGCAAGACGGGCGGCTCGGGGTACGCGGCCTTCTCCGGCTCGAACCTCGCCGACTTCGACCCGGAGGCCACGTCCGCCCGTGCCTTCGCCAAGGCCCGCGCCTCGGAGGAACGGATCGCCATGGAACCAGGGGAGTACACGGTGGTGCTCGAGGAACCCGCCGTGGCCACGGTCCTGGGTATGCTGAGCTACATGGGCTTCTCGGCCCGTGCGCTTCTGGAGAAGCGCAGTTACCTCGAGGGCGTGCTCGGCCAGAAGCTCGTGTCCGAGCTCATCACCGTCTACGACGATGGACTGGATGAGCGTGGCATCCCGGTCCCGTTCGATTTCGAAGGTGTCCCCAAGCAGCGCGTGTACTTCTTCCGTCAGGGGGTCGCCGAAGGGGTCGTGCACGACACGCGCACGGCCACCGCCGCCGGGGTGCGTTCCACCGGCCACGCCCTCCCACCACCCTACAGCGCCTACGCGCCGCTGCCGGGCCATGTCATCATGGAGCCCGGCGCCGACGACGATGATAAGCTCATCTCCGGGGTGGAGCGCGGGCTGTTGGTGACCCGCTTCCATTACGCCCGCCCTGTGGAGCCCCGGAAGTCGATCATGACGATGATGACGCGCGACGGCACGTTCC
The DNA here is from genome assembly GCA_003563005.1 of Candidatus Acetothermia bacterium. Classification (GTDB taxonomy): domain Bacteria; phylum Bipolaricaulota; class Bipolaricaulia; order Bipolaricaulales; family Bipolaricaulaceae; genus PWTC01. The sequence goes on along the minus strand of PWTC01000084.1, from coordinate 151 downwards.
TCATCGAGGACGGTCGCGTGACAGACGCCGTGGAGGACATGCGCGTCACCGAGTCGGGCCTCCGCGCGCTGGGCAATGTGGAGGCCGTCGGAGCAGAGCAGCAACTCGTCTCTCACGGCGAAGGCTACGGAGGCTACCTCGTCCCGAAGGT
>PWTC01000056.1 GCA_003563005.1 Candidatus Acetothermia bacterium | reverse complement strand
TTCTGACACACGTGCCCGACGTCGATGGCGATGACCTTGTGGGACATGGGACCGTAACGCCACTCCGTCCGGTAGGGCACGACGGTCCAGGCGAACAGGGCCGCTGCCTGGCCCACGAACGTCTGTCCGAGGCACGCCTCCACGGATTCGTCTTCCAGAGCTCCCTCCCGGACGAGGCACAGTTCGTGCTCCAGCGGGAGGTAGCGGTAGAGCCCCGGCTCAAGCCCCTCGACCCGATGAACGGCGATGTAGGTCTCAAACGGATGGCGCGCCCCGGCCGAGGGCGCGGTCCGCAACGTGGCCACGCCTTCCCGGACCACCTGCTGGATGCCCTGCGTGCCCCAGAGAAGAAACGCCAGTGCCTCCAGCGAGAGCGCCTCGGAGGTGTACCTGCGGTGGCTGCGCCGCTTGCCCAAGAGCTCCCGGAGATCGACACTCTCCAGCGTGAGTTCCGAGGGAGCCGGTAGGGCGAACCGCGTGGCTCCCTCGGGGGCCGGCCTCTGCGGCGGTGGATGCGGAAGACCCTTCTTCTGGTCGCTCTCGAAGCTCCGGGCCTTCTCCCACTCGACGGCCTTCAAGAACTGCCTGCCCGTCTTGAATCCTCCCATGAACGCCTCCTTCACCCCATTCTGCCGCCTCCAGCAGTTCGATGCCACAGCCCGCGCGTCACAACGGCCGCAGGGCAAGCAGGCAGAACAGCCGGTCGGATTCCGTGGCCGGACGGGTCGAGAAGCCGGAGTAGGCACGCACCGATCCCAGGCCGGCTCGCTCGAGCATCCCGATCACCTCGGGCAGCCGATACGAGCGGGTGGCTGGGGAGCGGGAGAGGCACTCGCTGCTAATCACTGCACCTTCCCGCACCATTTCGTAGCGGTCCTCGGTGTGTTCGAGCCGGGCATCCGGGTCGTAGGTGGCACGCGCATAGCGCCGCACCCACGCTCCGTCCCCGGTTTCCGCCTCCCCAGCTAGCCGCCAAGCTCCGTCGTGCACTTCTTTGTCGAGGTCCATGATCGACATGGCGAGCGTTCCCCCCGGCATGAGGTGCGCCCCCAGCCGGGAGAGCGACTCCTGCGCGGCGGCCAAGTCGGTCACCAGCTGGAACGAACTGGAGGGCACGATGATCGTCCGGTAGCTACGGGGAAGAGAAAGGGTTTCCATCGCCTGCGCGTGGAGGACGGGGGCAAGTCCGCGGGCGCGTGCCTTCCGCCGGCAGATGGAAAGCATCTCCGGGGAGATGTCCACGCCTTCGATCTCGATCCCACGCCCGAGGTAATCGAGCAGGAGCCGACCGGTCCCGCAGCCCACGTCCAGGACCGGCTGCCCGCTGCGAGCGATTACCCAGCGGAAGAAGGCCCGGTCGGGCCAAGAGGAGGTATCGCCCCGCAGAAGGTCCCAGTAGGCGGCCATGGGGCCCCGGTACTCGTAGTCCTGAGCGCTCAGCTCACGGCCGCGCGACATGGGGGCACATCCTGCGGGGCCGCGGCGTCAGGCAGTCGCGTGCGTCTCGGAGAACACCTTCTGGATGCGCTCAAGCGCCCAGTCCACGGTGTCCTCGTCGATCACGAGGGGGGGCGCGAAGCGGATCACGTCCTCGTGGGTGTCCTTGCACAGGATCCCTTCGTGGTACAGGGCCTCACAGTAGCCGCGCGCTCGTCCGGGGACCTCGTGCAGCTGCACGCCGATCAGCAGCCCCTTGCCGCGCACTTCCTTGATGAGCGAGCTCTCGATGCGCCGCAGGCCGGACATGAACCGCTCTCCCATCGCAGCAGCCCTGTCGGGGAGCCCCTCGTCCATGAGGATGCGCAGCGCCTCGCGGGCAATAGCACAGGCCAGCGGGTTCCCGCCGAACGTGGACCCGTGTGAGCCGGGGGGAAACACCTCCCGTCCCAGGACGGTCTCCGAGGCAAGCACAGCCGACACGGGGTACATGCCCCCGGAGAGCGCCTTGCCCAGCGTCACCACATCGGGCCGGACCCGCTCGTGTTCGCAGGCCAGCAGTGTACCGGTCCGCCCGAGCCCTGACTGGATCTCATCGGCGACGAACAACACCTCGTGGCGATCGCATATCTCCCGCACCTCGTGGAGGTACCCTTCCGGCGGCACGACCACCCCTGCCTCGCCCTGGATCGGCTCCAGCAGCACGGCCGCCGTGTTCGGCGTGATCGCGCCGGCCAGCGCGTCGGCGTCCCCGTAGGGCACAGTCACGAACCCCGGCGTCAACGGGCCGAACCCACGTTTGTACGCCTCCTCGGTGGAGAAGCTGATCACGGTGATCGTCCGGCCGTGGAAGTTGCCCTCGCACACGACGATCTCCTGCTTGCCGTCGGGAACCCCCTTGACCACGTGGGCCCAGCGACGGACCGCCTTCACCGCCGTTTCGACCGCCTCAGCGCCGGAGTTCATGGGAAGCGCCTTCTCATAGCCCGTGAGCTGACACAGCTCGGCACAGAAGTGCCCCAACTGGTCGTTGCGGAACGCTCGCGATGTGAGCGTCAGCCGTCGCGCCTGCTCGCTGAGCACGCGCACCAGGCGCGGATGGCAATGCCCCTGGTTGACGGCGGAGTAGGCGCTCAGGCAGTCGAGATAGCGATTCCCCATCACATCCCACACCCACACCCCTTCGCCGCTGGTGAGCACCACGTCGAGAGGCTTGTAGTTGTGCGCCCCGTACCGCTCCTCGAGGGCGATGTAGTCGGCCGCCTCCATGGAAACCTCCTTCCCCGAAAAAAAACGTGCTACGGAAAAAGCAGCACGCGCCAGTCTACCGTTCTCTCGTTCAAAATACCCGGTCCTCGTCATCCTGTCAACTCGACCCACAGGAAAAAGGGGTCAGAGCTTTAGTTTTGGTGTCACGTGTCCCTTAGTCTGGTCACATGTCCTTCCGAGGGGACACGTGACACCAAAACTAAAGCTCTGACCCCATGTTCATGGGAGGAGCCCCCGGACGACCACGAGCGGGGGGCCGGCATCGGAGGAGCCCGAGACGAGGTCTGCCAGGCTGGCGATGATGTCCTCCACGCGCCGCGGGGTGGTGCCCTCGGCGGCCGTGTCGTCCCGGCTTTTGCTTTGCAAACGTGCCTGCGCCAGAGCACGCTCGAACTGCTCCACCGTACCGCCACCCAGGAAAAGCGCGTCGGCAAGCCGCTTGTACTTGATGCCCCCTCGTAGGCGCCCCGAGAGCCCCGCAGTGGCACCGAACCAGGTCTGGGGATCGGCCAGCTCGTAGATCCCGGTCGACGGGTCCTTGTAGGCACCGTCCCCGTAGACGAGGACCTCCACGGGCAGACCGACTTCCTCGAGCACGCGCGCCTGGAGGTCCGAAGCGAACGCCGGCGCCTCGCGCGGGGCGAGTTTGATCCGCTCCTCAGCCGACAGGTTGCTGCCCAGAAGCCCCCACTCGCTCCAGCCTCGCCCTTCGGCGGGCGCAGCACAGAGGTCTCGGAGCGTGACGGTCCGCACCCCGCTCCCCGCGAGGACCATCCTTGTCCGCTCTCGCGTGTGAATGTCCGCGGCGATGATCCCGTCGGGCCGCTCGGAGAGCACGGCCAGCGGGTCGTTGGAGAGGATCACTCGAGGTTCGGCCCCCTCGGAGGCGATGATCTCACGGTACAGCGCGAGATAATCGACCCCGGTCACGGGATGGAGCTGCGGTCCGGGCAGGTCTGGAGCGCGCAGTGCCCCTCGGCCGTCCCAACCGAGGGACGCGAGCACCTGGGGCTCCACAATCTCGTTTCCGACCTCATCGCACGGGACCGACATCACGACCACCACGCTGCCAGAAGGCACCGCGCGGGCCATGCCGCGAAGCAAGGATGAGAACCGGTTGCGGCTGGCAATGGGGAAGACGACCCCGACGGTCCCGTGCGGCGGGATCGTGAGCGTGTCGCGCACCTCACGGGCCACGGCGTCGACGGTGACGTAGTTCTCCTGCGCTCGGGCCACGGCGGACTCGGTCACGCAGACCACATCGCGGTCGCCGAGCAGTCCGTCCGCCGCGCAACGCCGCAAGGCGTCGACGATCATCGCCTGGAGGTCACAACCCGGGACGATCAGTCCCATCTTCCCCCCGTACGCCGCCGGTCCGACGTACCTCGGCCAACCCACCCCCGCCTCCTTTCAGCCCCGCGTGCCACGAGGCATACGTGCCCACGGCACAACCGTGTCATGGCAGGCGAAGTGTACACCCTGCGCGGGCACTCCTGCCCCGCAGGCTTGCCTTGGAAGGGGGCTCGCCTGGGTTTACCCTTCGGCCAGGCCCATCATGCATAGCAGAAGCGACTCCGCCCGACGCCCACGACACGGAAGGTCACGCTGGCCGGCCGTCGCAGCCGGCGGTGCCTGGCTGCTCTTGGTGCTATTGGCTCTCTCGGCCCCGACCGTGGGGTCCGCCCTTCCGTACGCGCTGCAGGGCCGCCCTCTCGCCGTGGAGTACCGCTTCGAGGGTGTGCCTCTCGTAAACCTGGCCGACGTCGGGCGCTCGGCGTTCTACGTAGCCGGCCGCCGCGACATCCGCCTCGTGGGGCCGTTGGCGGCGATACAGGAAGGCGATCGGGTGGAACTGTCCTGCTGGACCACAGATGGTCGGCGCGCGCGGCTTTCGCTCGAGCCCGCCAGCGAAGGCGCGCTGCGCGTGCGCTTCCAGGTGGAAGGGCTGCGATCCTCCGAACGGCTGGGCGCGTCGCTGCACGTGGCCCCAGACGAGGCGTTCTACGGGCTCATGGAGCGCGTGCGTCAGGGCCTGTTCCACGAACACTGGCCGCCACGAAGCGGCGGCCTGGATCTAAGGGGCCAGGAGGTGTGGCTGTACACCCTGCCGACCATGTCGCTCTACAGTCCGTTCTTCGTCTCCTCGGCCGGCTATGGGGTCCACGTGCAGAGCGATTGGCCGGGTATCTACAGATTCGGCCGCGATGCGCGCGGTCGGGAGACCCCCACCCAGGTGACGATCGAGCAAGAAGGGCCCGAGCTTGTACTCCTCTTCCTTCCCGGCCCCACACCGCTGGAGGCCGTCGAACGCTACGCCCGCAGCGTAGGCACCACCGTGCTCCCTCCCCGCTGGACGTTCCTCCCCTGGCGTTGGCGGGACGACCTCTGGGACCTCCCTGCCTTCTACGACGGCACGCCCAACCCGACGCCGTTCAACTCCATGGTGGTGGAGGATGTGGTCATGATGGAGGCGCTGGGCATCCCCTGCGGCGTCTACATCATCGATCGACCTTGGGCGGGCGGGCCTATGGGGTATGGAGACCTGGCGTTCGACCCCGCACGGCTCCCCAATGCCCCGGAGATGATCGCCTGGCTCGAGGAGAAAGGCATCAAGACAGTTCTGTGGGCAGCACCGTGGGTCATGAACCCGGTGCGCCGGGAAGCTCGCGCGCTGGGGTTCACCGTGCGCGGCGCGGTGCCGTTCCTGCCGTCGGCCTCCCTCATCGACTTCACCGACCCAAGGGCGGTTTTATGGTGGCAGGACCAGCTCTTGCCGCGCATCGAGGACGGGATCGTCGGGCTCAAGCTCGACCGGGCCGACGAGAAGGTCCCCGACGGCCGCATCTTCCGCGGATCGTACGCCGACGGGACGAGCTACCGCGAGGGGCACAACGCCTACCCCGCATGGTTCGCGGAGGCGGCTGCCGGCGCATTCAAGCGGGCGGGCGTCGATGAGCACGTGCTGCTCGTGCGTGCGGGTTGGACCGGCAGCAGCCAACACGCCATCGCCTGGGGCGGAGACTCAGCGACGAGCCAGTGGGGCCTGCGCACGGCCATCATCGGCGTGCAACGCGCCGCGGCCATCAACTTCCCCATCTGGGGCTCGGACACGGGAGGCTACGCGGGGCGCGCCCCACGGGAGGTGGTGGCCCGCTGGCTCGCCTTCTCCGCGTTCACGCCCTTGTTCGAGGTCGGCCCCACCGCGAATCTCGCCTTCTGGTCGTGGGCCCCCGACGGCGTGCCCGCCAGGGTCGACGGGCGGGGCTACCACTTCGAGCCCCTGTACGACGCAGAACTTCTCGCCATCTGGCATCTGTACGCCGCCCTCCGCAAGGACATGCTGGACTACGTGTATGCCCTTGCCCGCCGCGCCCACGATGTGGGGACGCCCATGGTGCGGCCCATGCCGTTCGTCCATCCCGAGCAGCTCGAATATCGCGACCTCTGGGAGCAGTACTTCTTCGGATCTGATCTCCTCGTGCGGCCCGTGTGGCGCGAGGGGGACCGGGAGGCAGTTGTCCACATCCCGCCGGGGCGCTGGACCTGCACTTGGACGGGGCAGACCGTGGAAGGCCCCATCCGCGTCATCGTGGACGCTCCGCTCCACCGGATCCCCCTGTTCGTCCGGGAGGGGAGCATGCTCGACCTTGGGGATCTCGAGGCCCGCTGGGTCGCCGCCCGCGCCGCCACCGAGGAACCTCCCGACCTCGCAGCGATCCTGAGCTCGTGGTGAGCGTCCGCAACCCCTGGGTCGGGGCCTTACAATGGCCTCGGCCATGCCCGAGGAGCACAAGGAACGCCCACACGACGAACTGACCTGGGACGGAGTCGAAGAGACGCCGCGCCGCCGTGGTCCCCTATTGGCCGTTATGGCGATCGCCCTTGCCCTCGCGCTCCTCGCCCTGTTCATCCCCGGCCTGCTGCCTCAGCACGAGATCGGATGGGGCTCGGGTTTTCTGATCGCCCCCGGACATGTGGTCACCTGCGCCCACGTGATCGATGGCGCGGACCGTGTTTCGGTCGAGCTGGCCGGCAGGTGGAGAAGGGTGAGCGTGGTCGGCCTGAGCCGTGAGCGGGATCTCGCCCTCCTCGCCTTGGACCCTCCCGCCGAGAGATCCGGGATCGCGCTGGCCGGAGCGACGACGCTCGAGGTCGGAGATGGAGTGGTGGCGATGGGGTTCCCCGCCGGCATCGCCCTGCCGACGGCCGCCGAGGGGAGCGTGCGCACGGTGGGGGCACGTCTCTTCACACAGGACGGCTACCTGCTGCACGGGCTGGTACTGGTGAACGCGACGTTCCGCGGCGGGATGAGCGGTTCTCCGCTCCTCGACACGGAGGGCAGGGTCGTCGGCGTGGTGGGAGGGACGGTCTCGTCAGGATCTGACGAGCCCGTGGGGTACGCGATCGGCGTCGGACTGCTGCGGGCATGGCTCGGGCAGTTCGGGCTTGACCTGGGTGCGGCCGCCCCGGCGGAGCTGCCCGACTCCGAGGACGCGATCGCTGCGGTCCGGGATGTGATCATGCGCGTTGAAGCGCGCCGTCCCCCATGAACGCTCCGGCACCTCTGCTGATCCGGGGCGGCACCGTAGTGGATCCGGCGCGGGGACGTCTGCTGCGCGCCGATGTGCTGTTGCGCCACGGACGCATCGCCTGGGTGGGGAAGCGCCCTCCCCAAGTCTCCGCGCGCGAGTTCGACGCGCGGGGCCTGTTCGTGGCCCCAGGGTTCATCGACCTTCAGGTCAACGGAGCGCCCGGGCGCTCGTTCGCCTCCGGGGCACACACGGAGATCGAGCAGGCGCTCGCCCATCACCTCGCCGCCGGTACCACAGGCCTCCTGGCCACCCTCATCACCGATCCCCCCTCGAGAATGGCAGCCGCGCTCGCCGCGCTGGCGGAGGTGGACCATCCCAGCCTCCTCGGGGTGCACCTCGAAGGGCCGTTCATCGCCCGCGCTCGCGCCGGCGCGCACCCCGAGGTACACATCCGGCCGCCTTCGGTCGCCCTCCTGGACCAGATCCTGGGGATGCACGAAGGTCGGGTGCGCCTGCTCACGTTGGCCCCCGAGCTTCCCGGCGCCACGGAGGTGATGCGCACGGCGCGCGCTCAGCGGATCGAGCTCGCGGCAGGGCACTCGGATGCGGACTACGAAATGGCGATGCGGGCCTTCTCCGCGGGCGTGAGGATCGTCACCCACCTTTGGAACGCGCAGCCCCCCTTCCATCACCGTGCTCCGGGCCTCGTGGGCGCGGCGCTCGACGCGCCCGTACGGGTCAGCCTGATCTGCGACGACAGGCATCTGCACCCGGCCACGGTCCGTCTCGTCTGGCGCCTTAAGGGCCCGCGTCGAGTCTGCCTCATCAGCGACGCTGCCGCCGAGCCCGAGCGCAGCGACGGCACGCTGGCGGGCTCCCCGATTACGCTCGTCGAGGCGGTGCGGAACCTGATCTCCGTCACCGGCTGCTCCCTGCCCGAGGCGGTGCGCGCCGCTAGCCTGACCCCCGCAGAGCTGCTCCGCCTGGACCACCGTAAGGGCTCGATCGTGGCGGGCAAGGACGCCGACATCGTCGTTCTCGATGAGAGCCTCGTCGCACGTGCTGTGGTGCTGCGCGGGGAGATGGTGGCCCCCAAGCTCTGAGCTTCACCCCTCCGAGGGCGCGCTGTCCCTCTCATGTTCCCCGGCCAGCGCAAGGATCTTCTCATCGAGCCGTGAGAGCGGGAGTCCGGCAGGATCTGCGCCTCCCGTATCCACGCAGCCGACGTAGACGTCGACCGTCAGGCGCTTATGGGTGAACGCATGGCGGACCTGTCCGATGCGGCGCACGGCGGCCCCCCCGTGCTCGGCCAGCAGAGCCACAAGCGCCTCGCCCCCTTCGGCAAGCGGCACCCCCCACAGCCCTCCGAGCGATGCCCCATCACGCCTGACGAGCACCGTGCCTCCAGGTCCCGTGAGCACGAGGGCAGCGACCCGTACCGCGCGCGCCTTTCGCGGCCGAACCTCCGGATAGGCCTCCGGTGACTCCTTCCCCTCACACCAGGCGCCGAGCGGGCAGTCGGCGCACGCGGGAGCACGGGGCGTGCATACGAGCGCGCCTAGTTCCATCAGCGCCTGGTTCCATCGCCCCGGGTGTTCCCTGTCGAGGAGCCACTCCGCCTTCTCCCAGAGCCACCTGCCGGCGGGGCGTGCCACCCCCGCGAGCCGCGAGAGCACACGCCGCACGTTTCCGTCCACCACGGCCACGGGCTCTCCGAAGGCGATCGAGGCCACCGCCGCCGCTGTGTACGGTCCGACACCGGGAAGCGTCCGCAACCGCGCCGCGGTGCGCGGCATCCCATGTTGGGCCACCTCGCGCGCCATGGCGTGGAGCCGCCTCGCCCGAGCGTAGTACCCGGCTCCGGCCCAGGCCTTGAGCACGTCCCCCTCCGCGGCTGCAGCCAAGGCTTCCCAGGTGGGGAAGCGCGTGACGAACCGCTCGTAGTAGCCCAGCGCCTGCTGCACACGCGTCTGCTGAAGCAGCACCTCGGCGAGGGCAATCCTGTAAGGATCCTGCGTGCCCCGCCAGGGGAGCACGCGAGCCCTCGCGCCATACCAGCGCAGCAACGCTTGCCGGAGCTCGGGGACCACGCGCCTTTCGTTCACGGCGGGGGAGTGTACCTGCTCGCGCGTTGAGTCTGCACCTCAGCCCAACTAGAATCCCACGCTAGGTGTGCCTAGTTGACCCCCCTGGGAGGCGAGGGCGGTGACCTGAGTGGAACGCGCGCGGCGGCTGGCAGCGGTGATGATCACCGACATCGTCGGGTACACCGCCCTGACCCAGCAAGACGAGGACCTCACGCTCGATCTGCTGGAGGAGCACTGTGTCACGCTTCGAGAGCTGTTCACCGAGCACGGGGGCCGCGAGATCAAGTCCACCGGCGACGGGTTCCTGGTCGAGTTCCCCAGCGCGCTCTCGGCTACGCAGTGCGCGCTGGCCATCCAGCGGGCGGTGGCCGAGCGCAACGAGAAAGTGCAGAGCGACCACCGCCTCCAGATCCGCATCGGATTGCATGTGGGCGAGATTGTGCCACGGGGAGACGACATCCTCGGCGATGGGGTCAACGTAGCCTCGCGCATCGAGCGGCTGGCCCCGCCAGGTGGGATCGCGCTTTCTCAACAGGTGTACGACCAGGTGAACGGCCGGATCGACGCCGATCTGGTGAGCCTGGGCAAACAAGAACTGAAGAACGTGCGGTTCCCCATCGAGGTCTACCAGGTCGCCCCACGTGGGCGCGGCAGGCCTACACCTGGACCCACGTCCTTCGATCGTACGCGCATCGCGGTGCTGCCGCTGGCCAACTACAGCCCCGACGTCGCGGACGATTACTTCGCGGACGGGATGACCGAGGAGCTCATCTACAGGCTGTCGCAGATCCGGGGCCTCAGGGTGATCGCGCACACCTCCGTGATGCACTACAAGGGCGCGAGAAAGCGCGTGAGGGAGATCGGAGAGGAGCTCGGGGTCGGCGCCGTCCTCGAGGGAAGCGTGCGCAAGGCTGGAAGCCGTGTGCGTATCACCGCTCAGCTGGTTGATGCCCGCACCGAGGAGCACTTGTGGTCCGTGGCCTACGAGCGTGAGCTGGAGGACGTGTTCGCCATCCAGCGGGACATCGCCCACGAGGTAGCCGAGGCCCTGGAGGTCCAACTCCTCGCCGGTGACCGACGCCAACTGGCCAAGGAGGCCACCGAGAGCACCGAAGCCTACACCCTGTACCTCAAGGGACGGCACTTCTGGAACCAGCGCACCGAGGAAGGACTGGAACGGGGCATCGAGTACTTCCAGGAGGCGCTGGAGGCGGACCCCTCCTTCGCCCCGGCGCACGCCGGACTCGCGGACTCGTTCGCCATCATGACCGGCGAAGGACTGCTCACCCCCGAGGAGGGATACCCGCTGGCGCTGGAGCAGGCCCACGAGGCCCTACGCAAGGACCCAGACCTCGCCGAGGCCCACGTGTCCCTGGCGTGGCTCCTGTGGCGCTACCAGCACGACGCCACCCAGGCCGAGCGCGAGTTCCGTCGGGCGCTCCGCAGCAACCCCAGCTATACGACAGCCCACCACTGGTACGCGCTGTTCCTGGCGGCGCACGGGCGGTTCGAGGAGGCGGTGCGGGAGATCCGGCGGGCGCTCGAGCTGGATCCGCTGTCCCCGCTCATCAACGTGGCATGTGGACAGGTGATGTTCATGGCTCGCCAGTTCGACGAGGCCCGTTCCTACTACAGGTCCGCACTCGAACTGGCCCCGGTTGAGCAGCGCTGGCAGATCCAGCTGGGCTACGTGTCAGTCTGCATCGCAGCGGGGAATGAGGAGTCGGCCGCACTGTCCCTCGCAGAAGTGGAGCGCGATACGGCCGGCCACCCCGGGGCCACCGCATGGGTCCGAGGGCTGCAAGGGATGCTGGCCGCCGCTCAGGGGGACCTGGAGAGGGCGCGAGCGACCCTGGAAGAGTTGACTACCGGAGAACCATCAGGAGGCCAGGCATGGGTGCTGGGGCTCTTGGCCACCGCCCTGGGTGACGTGGACCAAGCGCTCACCTGGTTCGAGCAAGCTTGGCTCTCGCACGATGTCAGCACGATCTGGTTCAAGGTGCACCCGGCCTTGGACGGGATCCGTCATCACCCGCGCTACGAGGAACTCCTAGCGAAAATGGGGTTCAAGCCCGTCGCGCCGGTGGGAGAGCCCTCTTCTGGCGACGACACCTAACAAGCCGCACGGACCCGGGCGCTTCTCCCCCGCGAAGGGCGGCTTGGCCAAGGTTCGGTGCGCGCGCTAGTCGAGCACGTGAGCGCCGCCGAGGTCGAGCTCCAGCGTCCGGAGCGGCTGGCCGGTGGCGACATCCCAGTACCGGATCGTGTGGTCGTCCGAGCTGCTGGCCAGCATCTGCCCGTTGGGGCTGAAGGCGACGGACCGCACGCGGGCCTCGTGCCCGTCGAGCCTGCGAACCTGAGCCCCGGTGTCCGGGTTCCAGAGCCGCACGGACCGGTCGTCGGAGGCGGAGGCCACCAGGGCCTGCACAGGGCTCCAGGAGACCCCGTTGACCCAGCCTGTGTGGCCATCCATCAGCTGCGTAGGACCACCGTTGCCCACGTCCCAGATGCGCACGTTCGTGTCGACGGAACCAGAGACCAAGCGATGCCCGCCAGGGGCGCGCGCCAGCGACAGCACTGAGGCCGTATGCCCCCACAACGTCTCGATTTCCGCGCCCGTGTCGACGCTCCAGACGCGGATCGTGTTGTCCTCCGAGGCGGAGATGATCCGGGTCCCGTCCTGGCTGAAGACCACATCGCGGACCGCGCGCGTGTGCCCGGTGATGGTGCGGATCAGCCCGCCGGTGGCCACGTTCCAGACTCGAATGTCGCCGTCGAGGCAGGCCGCGGCGAGGCGTTGTCCTTCAGGGCTGAACGCGATCCCGTACACGAAGTTGCCCGCACCGTGCTCCAACGTACGGACATGGCTTCCGTCGGCCACGTTCCATATCCTGACCGTGCCATCGGCCGAGGCCGAGGCCAGCCGCGTGCCGGTCGGGTTGAACCGGACCATGAGCACATGCGCATCGTGGCCACGCATGACCCGCACGCGGTCGCCGGTGGCGACGTTCCACAACCGGACCGTCATGTCCGTCGATCCCGAGGCGAGCAAGGCCCCATCGGGGCTGAATGCGACCGTGTGGACCGTGTCCCGATGCTCGGGCCCCCGCCAGAAGTCGAGCCCACAACCCGACAGCAACATGATGCTGATCCCCATAAGGGCGAGAAGAGCGAGCTTCCGATGCGCCACCGCACCCACCTCCCGGGCAGCACCTCGCACGGCACCGCGTGGTCCACCCACGACGAGTATAGCACGGCCCCTCCCCCGCACACCGCACGCTCCGGTAGCTCCTCACCGGGTGGTATGATGAGGCGGCCGCTCCGGTGGGCGTCGCGCGAGCGCGCGTTTCCTCCGGAGAGGGATGGAATCGCCTTTGGAACTAAAGGAGGAGACACATGGACGAGAAGAAACTGACCACCGCGGCGGGCATCCCCGTCGACGACAACCAGAACTCGCTGACGGCAGGAGAGCGTGGCCCCACGCTCTTGCAGGACCACCACCTGCTCGAGAAGCTGGCCCACTTCAACCGTGAGCGGATCCCCGAGCGGGTGGTCCACGCCAAAGCGGCCGGTGCATTCGGCACGTTCACCGTCACCCATGACATCACGCGGTACACCAAGGCCAAGATCTTCTCGGAGGTCGGCAAGAAGACGCAGATGGTCGGCCGATTTTCAACGGTGGCCGGGGAGAAGGGCTCGGCGGACACGGTGCGCGACGTGCGCGGCTTCGCACTCAAATTCTACACCGAAGAGGGCAACTGGGACCTCGTGGGCAACAACACTCCCGTGTTCTTCATCCGCGATGCCATCAAGTTCCCCGACTTCATCCATACGCAGAAGCGCGACCCACAGACGAACATCAAGGCCGACACGCCGCAGTGGGACTTCTGGTCCCAGGTCCCCGAGGCGCTCCATCAGGTGACGATCCTCTTCTCCGATCGGGGGATCCCGGCGGGGATCCCCTACATGAACGGCTACGGCAGCCACACATTCAGCCTCATCAACGCCGCGGGAGAACGGTTCTGGGTCAAGTTCCACTTCAAGACCCAGCAAGGGATCAAGAACTTGATGCAGGAGGAGGCCGACCGCCTGGCGGGCAGCGATCCGGACTACCACACACGACAGCTCTTCGAGCTGATCAAGGGTGGGGAGCACCCCAAGTGGACTCTGTACGTCCAGGTCATGCCCGAGGAGGCGGCGGCGACGTACCGCTGGAACCCGTTCGACCTCACCAAGGTCTGGCCGCACGGGGACTACCCGCTCATCGAGGTCGGGGTGCTCGAACTCAACAAGAACCCGGCCAACTACTTCGTGGACATCGAGCAGGCGGCGTTCTCCCCGGCCAACGTGCCGCCCGGGATCTCGTTCTCTCCATGCAAGATGCTCCAGGCGCGCCTCTTCGCCTATGCGGACGCACATAGGTACCGCCTCGGGGTGAACTACGAGCGGCTGCCGGTCAACGCTCCGCGGGCCACCCACGCGCACAACTACCAGCGCGACGGGGCGATGCGGTTCGACGACAACGGCGGCGCCTCTCCCAACTACGAGCCCAACAGCTTCGGGGGGCCGGTCGCCGACCCCGCCCACCGAGAGCCGCCGCTCAAGATCTCCGGCGACGCCGCCCGCTACGATCAGAAACGTGGTGTCGACGACGATTACGTCCAGCCGGGGAACCTGTACCGGCTGATGCCGGCGGACGCACAGGCGCGCCTGGTGGAGAACATCGCCGCTTCGCTCCGCAACGTGCCCCAGGGGATCCAGGAGAAGATGCTCGAGCACTTCCGCCGCGCCGACCCGGCTTACGGTGAGGGGGTCGCCCACGCGATGAAGTGATGGCTTCCGGAGCGGCGGGCGACCTGAAAGCGGCCCG
>PWTC01000071.1 GCA_003563005.1 Candidatus Acetothermia bacterium | reverse complement strand
GGCTACTCCCACTCGATGGTGGCCGGGGGCTTGCTGGTGATGTCGTAGACCACGCGGCCGATCTCGGGCACCCGCCGCGTGATGATGCCGGCCACGCGATCGAGAAACGCATGGGGCAGCCGCGCCCAGTCGGCGGTCATGCCGTCGAGGCTCGTCACCGCTCGCAGCGCAAGCACATACCCGTAGCACCGTCCATCCCCGGCGACGCCCACGCTCCGCAACGGCGTCAGCACGGCCAGGGCTTGCCACACCTCGCTGTAGAGCCCGTCCTCACGAAGCGCTTCGATAAACGCGTGATCGGCCCGTCTGAGGACCGCGAGCGCCTCGGGGGTGACCTCCCCCAGGATGCGCACCGCCAGGCCTGGTCCGGGAAACGGATGGCGCAGTCGAATGGCATCGGGGAGCCCAAGCACACGGCCCACCTCGCGCACCTCATCCTTGAACAGCTCGCGCAGCGGCTCCAAGAGCTCGAACCCGAGCTCCTTCGGAAGGCCTCCTACGTTGTGATGGCTCTTGATGACGGCCGCTCCATGCGACCCAGCCGACTCGATCACATCCGGGTAGAGCGTCCCCTGGGCCAGGAAGCGGAACGGTCCCAGGCGGGCAGCTTGCGCACGGAACACCTCGATGAACGTCGCCCCGATCGCCCGGCGCTTCGCCTCCGGGTCGTGGATCCCTCTGAGAACCCGCAGGAAGGATCCCTCCGCCGCGACCGCATGGAGGTTGACACCCATGCCCCGCAGGGCACCCTCGACCTCATCGCGCTCCTTGTGGCGCAGCAGCCCATGGTCCACGAAGACTGCCGTGTGGTCGACCCCGGCGCGAACGAGGAGTAGGGCCAGCACCGAGGAATCCACACCGCCCGAGGCGGCAAGCAACACACGGCTGTCCCCTACGCGCTCACGCACATCCTCGATCAGGCGCTGCGCGATGCCCTCGGCATTCCATGTGCGAGGCACACCGGCCACGTCCAGGAAGCGCTCGAGGATGTCCGCCCCGTGTTCGGTGTGAGAGACCTCCGGGTGAAACTGCAGCCCAAAGCGCGTTCCGTCGGGCGAGAGCACTGCTGCCGTCGGGCAATCGGCCGTGGTTGCCAGCACTTGCCAGGAAGGGGGCAGCTCGGCCAGCGCGTCTCCGTGACTCATCCACACCTCTAGCTGTGCGGGAAGACCACGGAACAACGTCCCCTCCTGGCGCGTGAGCTGTGCCCTCCCGTACTCGCGACCATGGGAGCCGGCGACCACGCCTCCCTGGTGCTGCGCCAGCACGTGCATTCCGTAACAGATACCGAGCACGGGGATACCGGCCTCGAACACACGGGGATCGGGAAGCGGTGCGTCCGCGTCGAGGGCGGACGCCGGTGAACCGGAGAGCACGATGGCGTTTGGGTCGTGTCTGCAGATCTCCTCCCAGGGCGCCGTGCCCGGCACGATCACGGAAAACGCGTGTAACTCCCGCAGACGCCGGGCGATCAGTTGCGTGTACTGAGAGCCGAAATCGAGGACGACGACGCCCATCATCCGGCGAACACGATCTCCCCCGTGTCGGCGTCCATGGCCACGATCACCGCCAGGGAGAGGACCGGGACGCGGAACCTCGCCAGCGCCTCCCGGCCACCGCTCGGGCGCTTCTCGACGACAAAGCCGAAGCCCACCAGCTCGGCACCAGCCTGCAGTACCATGTCCCCCAGGGCCGCGCTCGTCGTCCCCCGGTGAAGGAAGTCGTCGACCACGAGAACCCGCTCCCCGGCACACAGGTAGTCCGCGCTGACACAGAGGTCCACCTCGTCGCCCTTGGTCGGGGACCTCAAGCGACAGACCAGGGCGCGCGCCATGGTCGCCGTCGCGCCCTTCTTGGCGTACAGAGCTGCGGCGCCCAGTTGCCTCGCTGTCTCGTAGGCGATGACGTTTCCGGCAGCCTCGGCGGTCAACACACAGGTCGGCCGTGCATCGGCGAAGGCCCGCGAAAGCGCATCTCCGGCCAGTCCGACAAAGCCCGGGTCGATACGATGGTTCAGAAATCCGTCCACGCGCAGGAAGCCGCCGGGCAACACCCGCCCATCCGTCCGTATGCGCTCCACGACCGCACGCACTCCGCCCGCCTCCCCTTCACGTCCCATAGGTGATGGTAACCCGCTACGCGGATCCGGGGGAGGGGCGGTATACTGAACGCGGAGGCTGGTGAGGCATGAAGCGGGGACAGAGCGTGCGTGACCTTGCGCGAGTGGACCGGCCCCGAGAGCGACTCCGACGCCAAGGTCCCTCCGCGCTGTCGGACGTCGAGCTCGTCGCCGTCGTCCTGGGATCAGGATCTGCGCGCCTCGGGGTGCTCGAGCTCGCCTCGGAGATCGTGCGGCGATGGGGCACATCTCTACCGCGCGCTTCCCTGGAGGACCTACAAGAGATCGCCGGGCTTGGCCCCGCCCAGGCCACGCGCCTGGCGGCTTGTTTCGAACTCGGCCGGCGCCTAGCGGACCACAGCCGCAGGCCCATCCGCCGTCCGGAGGATGTGCTCCCCTATGTCGGCCACATCGTGGGCAAGAAACAGGAACACTTCATGTGCCTTTCCCTAACCGGAGCCGGAGAGGTGATCGAGGCCCGCGTGGTAACCGTGGGGATCCTGGACGCTTCGCTCGTGCACCCGCGCGAGGTATTCGCCGATCCGATCGTCGACCGGGCTGCAGCGGTGATCTTGGCCCACAACCATCCATCGGGGCGGTCCGACCCCAGCAGCGAGGATCTGGCGCTCACGCGCCAGCTGAGCGAGGCAGGTCGCATGCTGGGCATACCCGTTCGCGATCACATCATCGTGAGTCGGGACCGCCTGGTGTCGTTGCGTGAACAGGGATACCTATGAGCCAACACCACCTGAATGGCGAACAGACTGGAGGCGCCGATGACGGATAGATATGCACTTCCTCCTATGCGGGACCTCTGGACCACCCGCGCGCTCCACGAGCGATGGCTTGCGGTAGAACTCGCCGCTCTCGAGGCACTGGAGCAGGAAGGCTTGACCCCTCCCGGCGTGGTCGCGACCGTTCGGGCGCGGGTGCACGTCGATCCGACACGCACCGCGGCGGTGGAAGCGGAGATCGGGCACGACCTGGTGGCCTTCCTGTGGACCTTGGAAGAGCAGGCCGGGCCGGAGGGTCGCTGGCTCCACTATGGGCTGACCTCGTCCGACGTCAAGGACACGGCGCTCGGCCTTCTCCTGCGAGACGCAAGCTCCCTTCTCATCGAGCGCCTTCGGGAACTGGAGGAGGCCCTCTTGGAGTCGGCCCGCCGCCACCGGGAGACGCCCATCCTCGGCCGCACGCACGGCCAGTGGGCCGAGCCCACCACGTTCGGTCTCAAACTCCTCGCATGGCACGATCTGGCCGCGCGTGCCCGCGCACGCCTTGAACACGCCCAGCGTGCAGTCGCTGTAGGGAAGCTCGCGGGGGCAGTGGGTACGCGCGTTTACTTCCCGCCGCAGGCGGAGGCGCGTGCGCTCGTCCGGTTGGAACTGGCACCGTGTGTGCCGGCCGGCCAGGTGGTACCCCGCGACCGTCACGCCGATGCGGTGTTCGCCCTCGCGGGGGTCGGGACTTGTGTGGAGACGATCGCGCTCGAAGTCCGACATCTGTGCCGATCGGAACTCTGCGAACTGTGCGAAGGGCGCCCCGAGGGCTCGTCGGCAATGCCCCACAAACGCAATCCCATCCTCTCGGAACGGTTGTGCGGACTGGCACGGCTTCTGCGCTCCAACGTGGGCCCAGCGCTGGAAGACGTCGCTCTATGGCACGAGCGGGACATGTCCCACTCATCCGTGGAGCGCGTGATGCTGCCCCAGGCGTTCACGCTCGCGGACTACATGGCTGCACGCGCGGTGGACCTCGTGCGAGGTCTACATGTCGATGGCGAGGCCATGGAGGCCCACGTGGCCGCCGCCGGTTCCACCGTGCTCTCCGAGGGGCTACTCCACGTCCTCATCGCCGCCGGATGGTCCCGCAGGCTGGCACACGAGCACGTCGCCGCCCTCGTCGCCTCCGCACGGAACGGAGGGCGACCCCTGCTGGACCTCGCCCTTGAAGACGTGAAGATCGCCTCCTCGGTTCCACGCGAGCGGCTGGCCGAGGCGCTCGACGTGCGCTGCTTCCTGGAGCACGCGAAGGCCGCCTTCGACCACTTGCACCCCGGCGACTCCGGATGAACGGCACCCTCCCGAGGAAGCGGGTATAATCGCGGCGAGGATATGACGATGGGTCAACCGCGAGCACGCCGCCTCATTGCCCCCTCCTAGGGGGCGTACAGAACTTGCCGACAGGATCAAGAGGCCAAGGCGGGCTCGCGCTTTCGTTGTACCCCGAGCCCACACGTATCTGTGAAGGAGGGGGCGGGTGAGCTTCCGTAAACTGGAATCCGATCCGTACGCACGCGAGCAAGAGGTATTGGCCCTGTGGGCGTCTCAGAACACCTTCAAGCGCTCTCTGGAGGCAACGCGCGAGGGCCCACGATTCGTGTTCTACGAGGGGCCACCGACGGCGAACGGCCGACCTCACGTGGGTCACCTGGTGCCTCGGGTGTACAAAGACCTGTTTCCCCGCTTCAAGACCATGCGCGGTTTCCACGTAGAGCGTAAGGCGGGTTGGGACTGCCACGGGCTGCCGGTGGAGCTCGAGGTCGAGCGGCGACTCGGACTGACCAGCAAGCAGGAGATCGAGCGGCTTGGGCTTGAGCGGTTCATCGAAGCCTGCAAGTCCTCCGTTGAGGGCTACATAAGGGACTGGGAGGCGATGATCCGCCGCATGGGGTTCTGGATCGACCTCGAGGATCCTTACGTCACGTACAAGGATCCCTACATCGAGACGCTGTGGTGGGAGCTGAAGACGATCCACGAACAGGGAAGGCTCTACCAAGGCCACAAGATCCTGCCTTACTGCCCTCGTTGCGGGACCGGCCTCTCTTCCCACGAGGTGGCCCAAGGGTACCGCTTGGCCACCGACCCATCCGTGTTCGTGAAGCTGCCGCTCACGGACGGACACGCGGCGCTCCTGGTGTGGACCACCACGCCGTGGACGCTGCCGGCGAACGTGGCCGCCGCCGTCGATCCCTTGGCGCAGTATGCCGAGGTGGAGGCGGATGGCGAGCGGCTGATCCTCGCCGCATCGCGTGTGCATGGCGTACTCGGTGAGGGGGCGCGCATGGTTCGGCAGCTCCGGGGCAGCGACCTGGTGGGCCGGTGCTACGAACCGCTGTACCCGCTGGCCTCCGATGGTGCCTACCGTGTTGTCGCGGCGGACTTCGTGTCCATGGACGAGGGCACGGGCATCGTGCACATCGCCCCGGCGTTCGGCGAGGAGGACCACACGCTAGGTCGCGCTGAGGGCCTCCCGCACGTGCAGCCTGTGGACGGGGCTGGGAAGTTCACCGGGGACTTCCCGCTCGCGGCCGGGGTGTTCGTCAAGGAAGCGGACGCGCGCATCATCGAGGATCTGGCCGAGCGCGGCCGGCTGCTTCGGCACGAGCAGCTGGAGCACGAGTATCCCTTCTGCTGGCGATGCGAAACGCCGCTCCTCTACTACGCCATGGACTCGTGGTTCATCGCCACGACCCAGATCAAGCAGCAGCTGATCGAGGCCAACGAGGAAGTGCACTGGCATCCCGAGCATGTTGGACGGGGGCGTTTCGGCGACTTCCTGGCCTCTCTTCGTGATTGGGCGCTGTCTCGCGAGCGCTACTGGGGCACCCCTCTTCCCGTCTGGGTCTGCGACAACTGTGCCGAGACGTGCGTCATCGGCTCTCGCGCCGAACTCACGCAGCGGGCGACGGATCCGACTGCAGCCGCCTCGGTAGAGCTGCACCGGCCATACGTGGACAGGATCCTGTTGCAGTGCGCCTGCGGGGACTCCATGCGGCGGGTTCCCTATGTGCTCGACACTTGGTTCGACTCGGGAAGCATGCACACAGCCCAATGGCACTACCCGTTCGAAGGCCAGGAGAGACTTCGGGAGGCGCTCCCGGCGGACTTCATCTGCGAGGCACTCGATCAGACGCGCGGATGGTTCTACACGCTGCTGGCTACCAGCATCCTGCTGCACGGCCAGGGCTGCTACAGAAACGTCCTCGTCACAGGCATGGGTCTCGATGCGCAGGGCCAGAAGATGAGCAAGTCGCGCGGCAACGTGATGGACCCCATGCCGATCGCCGACCTGCACGGCGCCGATGCAATGCGGTGGCAGATCGTGAGCGAGTCCTCGCCATGGTCGGAGCGCCGCATGTCGGAGGAGGCGGTGGCCGCAGCACGCTTCGGAATGCTGGACACGGTAAGGAACTGCCATGACTTCCTTGCCCTGTACGCGACGATCGACGGGTTCAGTCCCGATTCTACCGACGTGGGCACACCTTCGGTACTCGACGCCTGGCTAAGAGCCCGGACTTCGGCCACTGTGGCAAGGGTAACCGAGGCCCTGGACGGCTACCGCGTCGTGGAAGCGTGCCGGGAACTCGAGCGCTACGTGGATGACCTGTCCAACTGGTATGTCCGTCTCTCGCGTCCCCGCTTCTGGGTCGAGGGTCTCCCCGGGGACAAGCGGGCCGCGTACCACACGCTGCACCAGTCGCTGTGCACACTGGCCAAACTCCTGGCACCGTTCACGCCGTTTCTGGCCGAGGCCCTATGGCAGTCCCTCCGCGGCCCCGCGGCACCCGACTCGGTGCACCTAGGCCCCTGGCCTGCGGCGGAGGGGACCGATGACGAGCTCGAACATGACATGGAACGCATCCGCGAGATCGTCTCCCTCGGATTGGCGGCGCGCAACGCCGCGCAGATCAAGGTACGCCAGCCGCTCGCCGTGCTGTACGTGCGTCGTAACACCGGGGACGAGCGCATCTCCGACGGCCTGTGGGAGCTTGCCCGCCAGGAACTCAACGTACGCTCGGTGGAACTGGTCGACGACCTCTCGAGGTTCATGGCGCCTCAGCTCTCGCTCGATTTCCGCGTGGCCGGACCACGCCTGGGGGGCGCTGCACCACGCGCGGCCAGTGCGTTGGCAGGCCAGGATCCCGCACGGGTCTGGGAGGTCCTGCAGAACGAAGGGCGCTACGTGCTCGCAATCGAGGCTGATGAGGTCACCCTGCAGTCGGACGATGTGAAGGTGGCCTGGGTGTCCAAGGAGGGGTACGAGGTGGTCGATGAAGGTCCCTCGGGCGTGGCGCTGGATACACGCCTCGACGAGGCGCTCATCGCCGAAGGACGGCTTCGGGAGCTCGTTCACCGCGTGCAGCTCGCCCGCAAGGAGGCCGGCTACGAGGTCACGGACAGGATCGAGCTCGGGTGCGAAGGAATGCTGGTTTCCGTGGCCGAGCGGTTTTCCGAACGCCTCGCCCGCGAGGTACTGGCCGTGCGGGTCACGCCTGAGCCTCTGGCGGATGCTGAACACACGGTGGAGGTCTCAGCCGGTTCCCTGCAGGGAACACTGACCTTGCGGCGGGCGGACACTGCAGCGCGCCTGAGGGGGTAGCCATGCCAGCCACCGCAGTGATCGGTGCACAGTGGGGCGACGAGGCCAAGGGCAAGATCACGCACTTCCTCGCTCGCCAGGCGACGATGACCGTTCGGTTCAACGGAGGGCCGAACGCGGGCCACACCGTTCAGGACGCCCACGGCACGGCCAGGCTCCATCAGGTGCCCGTCGGGGCACTCCACCCTGGTTGCGTCGGCGTACTGGCACACGGGGTGGCGCTGGACATCTGGGAGCTCCGCAACGAGCTCCTGGCGCTGCGCGAGCAGGGAAGGCCCGAACCTGTCTTGCTCCTCTCGGACCGCGCCCACCTCGTCCTGCCTCATCACAGACTGCGCGAAGAGCATGAGGGCAGCGCCGCCCGCATCGGCACGACCCAGAGGGGCATCGGCCCTTGCTACGCCGACCGGGCGGCCCGCTCCGGCATCCGCTTGGGGGACCTCGGTGACGTACAGCAGATCGCTGCCCACCTCGGCGGCGCGCTGGCGCAGCTCACTCCGCACGATGCGGCGGGCCGCATCGACCCCGAGGTCGTGGCCACCGAGCTTGTGGACTTCCGGCGCGCGTTCGGCACGCACATCGCCGACACACGCGCTGCCATCCAGAGCACGCTCGACAAGGGCCTCCACGTCCTGTTCGAAGGCGCGCAGGGCACGCTGCTCGATGTCGATCTGGGAACCTATCCATTCGTCACCTCGTCCACCACCACGGTGCACGGGGTGGGCTGGGGAAGCGGCATCTCCGCCGGGCACATCGAGCGCGTGATCGGGGTGGCCAAGGCCTACACGACACGCGTGGGGGAGGGCCCGATGCCGACGGAAGACAGCTCTCCCCAAGGAGAGCATCTTCGGTCCGTGGGAGCGGAGTACGGAGCGACCACCGGCCGACCCCGGCGCTGCGGGTGGCTGGACCTGGTGGCCCTCCGGTACGCGCACGATATCAACGCCTTCACGGAGCTCGCGCTGACGAAGCTGGACGTGCTGGCTGGGTTGCCGGAGATCAGAGTCTGTACAGGCTATCGAGTGCACGGCACCGTCTGCGAGCGCTGGCCGTCCACCCTCGACGAACTGGCGGCCGCAACGCCGGTCTACGTGTCGCTGCCCGGCTGGCGCGATCCGCTCTCCGATGCCCGGACATGGGAAGAGCTGCCGCGCGCGGCCCAGGATTATGTCCGCTTCGTGGAGCATGCCCTGAGCGTGCCGGTGCGCATGGTCGGGGTAGGCCCGGAGGCCGAAGCCACCATCGTCCGGCCCGACTGAGGGCGCTTGAGTTCGACCCGGGGGGACGGCATAATCCCCCCTCAGGCGAGGAGGATCTTTATGCGTGCACACAAGACCTATATGGCTAAGAAAGAGGACGCCGGGCTTACGTTCCAGCGGGATTGGTATGTGGTCGACGCCACCGATCAGCCCCTGGGGCGCCTCGCCTCAAAGCTGTCCATGGTATTGCAGGGCAAGCACAAGCCCACCTATACGCCCCACTTCGATGTAGGCGACTACGTGATCGTGATCAACGCGCTCAACGTCAAGCTCACCGGGAAGAAGTGGGATCAGAAGATGCACTACCGACACTCCGGCTATGTGGGCAACCTCAAGGTCACCCCGTACCGCCGTCTGGTGGAGCGACACCCGGAGATCCCGGTCAAGCTGGCCGTGCGGCGTATGCTTCCCAAGAACAAGCTGGGGCGGCGCATGCTGCGCAAGCTCAAGGTGTATCCCCACGCGGAGCACCCCCACGAGGCCCAACAGCCCAAGCCCTTGTCCCTCTGACCGACCACCAACCCCGTTCGGAGGTGACGCCCGTCACCCCCACCTCAGACAAAGGGATGGCACAAGGCTGCCCGTGTTTCCTTCATGGGCATGCCCCCTCCCAGTACCCTCCCATGCGAGTCCGAACGGTCCGGAGGACCCCGAGTTCGGGGCAGATCGCCGTTCCTTGATCTGCGGGAGGTGATGGCAATTACAGACTCGGACGGGCCGGCCGTAGTAGACTGGCGATGGCAAGAGATGAACAACGCAAGGAGGTCAGCATGCTCAGGAAGATCAGCCTGTGGGGCTTGATCGTCGCCGTCACCACAGTGCCCATGCTTGCACAGGGGGGTTACTTCAGGGTGAGCCAGGCCGACGTCAGGGTGGACATAGAGCCACTTGTTGGCACCGTGTCGGCCGAGGATTACTACGCCTATGACCCGGGCTTTGGGGTCTACAGCTCCCGTAATCCCTTGGCCGAAGCGGAGACCGCAGTTCTATTCCTATACCGCGATCCGACGGATCAAGGCATCTACCTGTTCTTCATCCACAACAGGTACAACACGGGTCCTGCCGGGAGTGCCGAGTACCGTTTCACCGGACTTCCAGGACAGGCCGACTTCGTGGTCCGGGACGACCCGACCGCCCCCGATGTCTACGACATTCCGGGGGGGAGGGTGTACTGGGAGTGGCAGGCAAACCGCACCGATGGGGGTGTGCTGGGGCCGTTGGGCACGGATTTCAAGATCGAGCTCACGCCCGTGGCGTTCACAGGGATCAACCGCATCGTCTTCCTGTACGGCAACATCGCCAACCCTAGCCGACGCCAGCTCAATCTGACCAACACCATCACCATCGAGGCATCGCCGGTGGAGCGACCCCGCGCGCGGTTCGAGGTACGCCCGACGGATCCGAAGGTCCAGACTGAGGTCACATTCGATGCTACCGGCACCACAGCCGACCCGACCGCACGCATCGAGCGCTACTTCTGGGATTTCACCGGCGACGGACGTATCGACCGGGAGACGACCGAGCCGGTGACGCGCTTCACCTACACAGAGGGCGGCACCTACAACGCGACCCTCAGGGTTCGCGACAGCATGGGGTTTGATGACACCTATCAGTTCACAGTTGACGTCTCCCCAGTCACCATCACCGCCACCCGATCGATCTCCACCACCCACGCCACCCCGGGTTCGACGTTCCGGGTCGAGGTTCGTATCCGTACGGAACAGGACCTCGCCGGCGTCGGCCTCGAGGAGAGGATCCCGGTCAACTGGGAGTTGACCCCGGTGGAGAACGCCGGCGCGGTGTTCCGTCGCCCATCGGTGCAGTGGGTGTTCATGGAGCCCATTCGCGCCGGAACGGAGCGGAGGATCGTGTACGACCTCACGGTGCCCAAGGCGGAGCAGCTGGTTGCCGTACGTATGCCTGAACGTTTCTGCATCTCGGGCATCTTCCAGTCCAAGACACCTGCCATGGAGATCGAGGTGGACGGCGAGGCCTGTGTGATCGTGACCGACTGTCTCCCGATCCTGACCGCGGTGGCGCACCTGATCCCCGCGTCCGCGCCGGGCGAGCGGGACCGCATCGACCTGCGGCTCGACGAGTCGATCACCATGACCCAGCTCAACCGGGCCGGCGAACTCTGGCGGACCGATCAGTCAGTCGTGGGCACCTGTGGCGAGCGGATCACCCTATCGAAGCTGAAGGAGATCGCCGCCTATGCCGAGTCGTGCACGCCGGTGGACCAACCGCTGCCCCAACTCGAAGACCCGGGGCTGCATGCCGTGCGCACGATCCGCTATCCCATCCCCTGTGAGAACGTGGTCATGGGCTTCTACGACCTCGACGGCAGGCCGTTGGGCAACAAGTTCACGGTCAAGGTCGAGATCTGGGTCGACCGAGACGCGATCGGCGTAGGCTTGGACGAGGAACTGCCGATCGGTTGGCGGGTCACCCCGCTTCAGAACGACGGGTTCATCTACAAGCCTTCTACGAACCAGTGGGCGTACCTCGGTACGCTGAAGGCCGGTAGCCGGCACATGCGGCAGATCATCTACGAAGTCGAGGTTCCGCCGACCACCGTCGTGCAGCCCAAACCGCCGCACACGTGCGAGGTGCTCGACACCAGGACGATCGTTGGCCGCGCTGACACCGGACTGCCGTGCGTTGAAGTGGACGTGACCGGCATGAGCCGCGTCGAGCTGACGGACTGCCTCAACGTGATCACGGCCATCTCCAGGTGGGACGTGGAACGCGACCAGATCGACCTGCTCCTTTCGGACAGGATCTCCTTCCGACAGGTGCAGCGTGCGATCGCCTTCTGGCTGGAGGGCGAGAAGGTACCGCGAACGTGCTTCCCACACATCGTCGACTACGAAACGATGAAGGAGATCGTGGCCCGGTGGCTCACCGACGCTTCGATCTGTGATCCGCTGCCCGGTGCGCCTCCGGACGTCTGCGAAGGCCGCTAGGGAGAGGGTTGATCTTCCGAGAGCATGGAGGCAGGGGCCGGCCGCAAGGCCGGTCCCTGCCTTGACCTGTGAACCGCAAGGGGGGAAGAGATGCGCATCATAGGTTTACTCACGGTGGTTCTTATCGCAAGCCTGGCCGCGTTCGGCCAGATGACGATCGAGCCGTCCGATCCTTATCCAGATCCTGATAGCGAGGTCACGCTCCGCCTGGTGAACGCCCCGTCCGGGGCCACGTTCCGCTGGACCTTGGGCACCACAGGCGTGATCGAGGGAGCGGGGACATCGCAGCGATGGCGTGTGCCTGAAGGATTCCACGAGATCCGCGTGGAGGCCCTGCAGAGCGATCGGGTCATCGCCGTAGCGCACCTGGGTCTGCTCGTCGACGCGTACGTCGGCGCGTTCCGGACAGCGCGCGTGCGCGGTTCGGCGGTCGACGTCACAGTCCTCATCTACGCGAAGACCCACATCTTGGGTGCCGGCCTGATGGAGAGCATTCCGGCAGGGGTTTCTCATAGCTGGGACGTGCAGTCCGGTCAGTCGATCGGCAGCCCCGTTCGTGACGGCAACGAGCTCTACTGGCTGTGGTCCGAGATTCCCGCTGGTTCGCAGGTCATGGTCCGCTACACCCTACACCTCGATCCACAAGCAGATTCGATCCGCCTCGACGGCGAGGCTTCCGGGATCATGACCCGATGGAGAGGTGCACGCGTGGGAGGTCAGTTAAGAGCCCCATGAGCGGGCGTTGATCCTCTCTACACCCTCCTTGGCCGGGGCGCGTCCGCCCCGGCCGCCCTTGCATGGTGTGCGCCCGGCGCCCCATGTTCTCCATACAACCCAGGCAACCTCCCGCGCACCTACAGGACGCGCCCGCGTCCTCCTCGCGCAAGGCCAATAGCGATGGCAAACAGGGTGCAGTATGATCCCCGAGAGGAGGCTCGATGGGGATAAGGGTTGAACCGAAGGAACTGCGCAGACGCTCGGAGCAGGCCCAGCTAGGCTTCACCACCACGGACGACATCGAGGGACTCGAGGGCATCATCGGCCAGGACCGCGCCCTGGAGGCACTCAGAATGGGCCTCAGGATCAAGGACGGCAAGAACCGCTACAACATCTATGTCTCCGGGGACACGGGGCTCGGGAAGACGTCCGCCGTTTCCTACTTCCTGCGGCAGGCTTCCGTCGATCAGCCCCCATCTCAGGACATCTGCTACGTCCATAACTTTGATGCTCCGCAGCAACCCCGCTACTTGCTGCTGCCTCCCGGTCAGGGGAAGGAACTCCAGCAAGACATGGCACGGTGCGTGGAGTTTCTGCGCCGGGAGTTGCCGAAGGTACTTGAGAGCGACGAGTTCAAGGCACAGGCTAGAGAAGAGCGTGAGAGATTCACCGCACAGCGCGACGGACTGTTCCGTGAGCTGGACAAGCAAGCCCGTGAGCTTGGGTTCGCGGTGCAGCGCACGCCTGTAGGGGTGAACACAGTTCCTCTCAAACCCTCTGGCGAACCCTACTCCCAAGAGGAGTACGCTGAGCTGTCCGATGATGAACAGAAGGCCATCCTGAAGCGTCAAGAGGAGCTCCAGGAGGAGATCCGCGAGGTGTTCCAGCGCCTGGGCCAGTTGGAGGAAGCCTGGCAGGAGTCTCGCCGCGCACTCACCCGCAAGGCAGCTCAGTTCCTGGTCGAACCACGTTTCTGCCAGTTGCTCGCCAAGTACGCGGGCTTCGAGCGCGTGGAGGTCTTCTTGCGCGAAGTGCAGGCCGACATTGTAGAGCACGTTGAGGAGTTCAAGCCGGCCAACAAGCAGGCGATGCCTATGCCACAGATGCCTACACAAGATCGCTTCGCGCGTTACTCGGTGAACGTGCTGGTCGACCGCTCTCAAGGGAACGGCGCCCCGGTGGTCGTGGAGGACAACGCGACCTACACCAATCTCGTTGGCACCGTGGAGCGTCGGGTCCAGTTCGGAGTGGTGATGACCGACTTCACCCAGATACGGCCCGGCTCGCTGCACCGCGCCAACGGGGGCTATCTTGTCCTCTCCGCGGCGAACCTGCTGCGCTCATGGATGAGCTGGGAGGCGCTGAAGATAGCCCTACACACAGGGCAGATCCGCATCGAGGATCCGGCACAGATGCTGGGCATCTCGTCCACCGAGGGCCTGCGGCCCGAGCCCGTGCCCCTTGATGTGAAGGTGATCATCATCGGCGCACCCTGGCTGTACCATCTCCTGTATAGATTCGAGGATGAGTTCCGGAAACTCTTTTCCGTACGTGCGGACTTCGAGACCGATATGCCCTGGACACAGGAAGCGGAGCGCAAGTTCGGCCAGTTCGTCCGCTCGCGGAGGGACGATGACCCCGACGTACTCCCGTTCACCGCGGAAGGCGTCGGACGGCTGGTCGAACACGCCGGGGAACTCGCCGCCGACCAGAGGAAGCTGTCGGTTCGCTTCTCGGAGCTGGCAGGTTTGGTGCGCGAAGCAAGCTACTGGGCGGCCGAGCAGCGCGCGGAGGCCGTGGAGGCAGCCCATGTGCGCCTGGCGATCGACAAGCGCGAAGAGCGGCACGGCCGCATCGCTGAACGCATCC
>PWTC01000045.1 GCA_003563005.1 Candidatus Acetothermia bacterium | reverse complement strand
GCCAATGGATTGTGAGCATCTCATGACATGCGTTCTGCGCGTTGTGCAGGTCCACCCCGGCCCCAATCTCGCGCGCAACCTGCGCAAGTCGTCCGAACCGCTCCAGCATGGCCAGATCCCGCGGATCCTCCTGAACTGCGGCAGCCACGTTGTCCAGCGCATGCTCGGTGGCGTGGGCCAGGGCCTGTGCGTCCAAGCTCAGTCCCCAGGCCCGTGCCTGCTCCAGCGCCTCGCGAGCTCTCGCGAGGTCACCGTTGGGATACAGGGATCTCAGAATATCGCTTTCCAACGAGAGTTCCGCCACCGAGCGCAGCGCCTTGGGCACAGGGATGCCACCCTCTACGAGGAAGTCCACGAGCGGTATGTGCTGCCGAAACAGCCGATGAACCACGGCATCCACATCGGCCAGCGTGGACTCCATCAGATGAGCTACGAGCCGGCGTCGCTCATCACGGAACAGGGATCTGAGGGAATGCGTGGCACCCCCGAAGTGCCGGTCCAAGATCCTCAGAGCTTCCGGAACATCCGCCTTTCGAACTGCCTCGGCTATCCGAACCGGGGCCGTGTCTGCTTCTTCCAGGGCATCACACAGGCGCACTCCGGCGGCCAGGGAGTGCCCTCCCAGGTGCAACGCCCCGTAACAGAGCCGCGCCGACTCCCACGTGACCGCTGAGGACACCTTCACGCGCCCCACCTCCAGCGTGGCCACCCCCAGGGGCCATCGCCGTTGCTCCTCGGTGTCTACCCGGTAGGCGTAGACGTCGCGAGTCCCATCTGCCTCGAGGAACACCGAGGCCACGACGTGGTGCGCGGCCACCCGAGCCAGATCCACCGACGCTGGCCGTACCTTCCGACGGTAGATCCTGCCGCCGTCCCCTTCCTCGGGCAGGTTGCTCTTAGCCATGGACAAGGCACGCTCCAGTCCCTCCTCCAGGTCATCGCCGAACAGTCCCTTCGCCAGCTGCGCCGCCCGGGCCGCGTAGCGTAGGACCTGCAAGCTCTCCAGCCCTGAGATATCGTCGAAGAACCACCCGCAGCTCGTGTACATCAGCATTGCATGGCGCTGCATCTCGAGGAGCACCAGCGCATCCCGCGCCTCGTGGTCCTCCAGCTGGCGCCCCGTCTGGCGGTGGAGGAACGCCTCCACGGAGGACCGGTCCCGATCCAGGATGACGTCGATGTACGCATCCCGTGCCGCCCATGGATCGACGAACAACGCCCCGGCCCGTGCCGCATAGCGCGCGTCGAGCTCGTCCCTCAGCGCATCGAGCGCCGCACGAAGGGGTCCCCGCCACGCCTGATTCCATCCTGGATGCGCCCCGCTGTGGCAACCACAGTCGGCGCGCCACCGCTCCACGCCGTGGGCGCAACTCCACGAGCTCCCCTCACGGATCTCCGCCTGTTGATCGGGCGGGTGCTGCGCCAAGAACGCTGCATAGTTCGTGATCGTAGCACCCGATGCGGCCATGTGCCTCAAGGCATAGGCGAGGGCCATCTCGCCGTGGCGGTGGTGGTGCCCGTAGGATTCCCCATCGGTAGCCAGGTGAACGAGCCGCGGGTGCGGTCCCCCGCCCCCAAGTGCCCCCAGGAGACGATCGGCCAGGCGGTCTCCATGCGTCAGGAGCCCTTCGAAGGCCACCGCTCGGGCGATGGGCCCGTGGTAGAAGAACACCGCGATCTCGCGCCCCGATGGGAGGCGAACCAGGTACGGTCTGGTGGGATCGACCTCTTCTCCTTGGATCTCCCTCCAGCTAGCCGCGCCGACCGGGCGCACCCGCAGTGCCTGGTGGGGCGCCAAGATGGTAAATCGAATCCCGGCCTCGGCAAGCGCCTCCAGGGAAGGCACATCGACCGCCGTCTCTGGGAGCCACATCCCCTCAGGGTAACGACCGAACCGGTGCCGGAAGTCCTTGACCCCCCAGATCACCTGGGTACGCACGTCCCGAGGCCGCGCCAAAGGCAGGATCACGTGGTTGTAGGCCTGGGCAAGCGCGTTCCCGTGGCCGGAGCAACGGCGCATGCTCTCTCGGTCCGCCTCCAAGATCTTCTCGTAGACCGATGTCGCATGCCGCTCGAGCCACGCCAGGAGCGTGGGACCGAAGTTGAAGCTCATGTGAGCATAGTTGTTGACGATGTCCATGATGTACCCGTCGCCATCGAGCACACGGGCGGCCGCGTTCGGACGATAGCACTCCGCGGTGATGCGCTCGTTCCAGTCGTGGTAAGGGTGGGCAGAATCCTCGAGCTCAACCTCCTCAAGCCAGGGGTTCTCCCTAGGAGGTTGGTAGAAGTGGCCGTGCACGCACACGAAGCGGCTCATGTACGGGGCCCCCTCAGGAAGACGATGGCCAAAGGGGGAAGCGTGAGGTCGAGCGTGTAAGGGTGTCCGTGCGCCGGCCGATCTCCTGTGTCCAAGAACGGCCCACACTCTACGCCGCTTCCGCCGTAGACCGGCGCATCGCTGTTCAGAAGAACCTCCCACCGGCCTCCCTTCGGCACGCCCACAGGGTAGCCGTGCCGCGTAACGGGCGTGAAGTTGCAGACGACCGCCACACAGGTGTCGTCCGTGGCGCCGCGACGCAAGAGGCTCACCACGCTGGCGGCCCCATCCGAACAGTCGATCCAGGCGAACCCCTCCGGCTCGAAGTCGCGCTCATGCATCGCAGGCTCGGCACGGTAGACCCGGTTCAGATCGCGTGCCCAGGTCTGGATCCCGGCATGTGGGGGATCAGCGCACAAGTGCCAGTCCAGGCCCGACTCGTGGTTCCACTCCGCGTGCTGCCCGAACTCGCCTCCCATGAACAGGAGCTTCTTCCCCGCCTGAGCATACATGTATCCCAAGAGCAGTCTCAGGTTCGCCCGCTTCTGCCAGTCATCTCCCGCCATCTTCCCCAGCAAGGAGCCCTTCCCGTGCACCACCTCGTCATGGGACAGCGACAGAACGAAGTTCTCGCTGAACGCGTAGAGCATGCGGAAGGTGAGCAGTTCATGGTGGTGCTTTCTGTGCACCGGGTTCTTGCTCATGTAGGTCAGCATGTCGTGCATCCAGCCCATGTCCCACTTCATACCGAAACCCAATCCCCCCGCATCGACCGGCCTGGAGACCATGGGCCAAGCAGTCGACTCCTCGGCGATGGTCTGCACGGTCGGGTAAGCGGCATACACCTCTCGGTTGAACCTACGCAAAAAGGCCACCGCGTCCAGATTCTCCCGGCCGCCGTACTCGTTGGGAAGCCACTCCCCTTCGCGGCGCGAGTAGTCCAGATAAAGCATGGAGGCCACCGCATCCACCCGAAGCCCGTCGACATGGTAGCGATCCAGCCAGAAGAGGGCACTGGATAGCAGGAAGCTGCGCACCTCGTTCCTCCCGTAGTTGAAGATCAGGCTGTCCCAGTCGGGGTGTATCCCGCGCCGGGGATCGGCGTGCTCATACAGGTGCGTCCCATCGAAGTAACCCAGTCCGTGCTCGTCGGAGGGGAAGTGGGAGGGCACCCAGTCGAGGATCACTCCGATCCCATGTTGGTGGAGCGTGTCCACCAGGTACATGAAGTCCTGCGGCGTCCCATAGCGGCTTGTGGGGGCGAAGTACCCCGTCACTTGGTATCCCCAGGATCCGTAGAAGGGGTGCTCCATGATCGGCATGAGTTCGACATGGGTGAACCCCATTCGGTCCACGTACGCCGCGAGCCTGGGGGCGATCTCGCGGTAGGTGAGCACGCGGTTGCCCTCGCTGGAGACCCGAGCCCAGGAGCCCAGGTGTACCTCGTAGATGGAGATAGGGGCCGAGTTCGCGTTCGCGCGATGCCGTCGCGACAACCATGCGTCGTCGCCCCAGGTGTAGTCGAGCTTCCACACCACCGACGCGGTACCGGG
>PWTC01000074.1 GCA_003563005.1 Candidatus Acetothermia bacterium | reverse complement strand
GCTTTCAGTACGAGAGGACCAGAGCGGCTGGGCCGCTGGTGCACCAGTTGTCCCGCCAGGGGCACCGCTGGGTAGCTAAGCCCAGAACAGATAAGAGCTGAAGGCATCTAAGCTCGAAGCTGACCTCAAGATGAGGCCTCCCCATTAGGGCACTCCGAGACTAGGAGTTCGATAGGCCGCAGGTGGAAGCCCGGTAACGGGTGTAGCCGAGCGGTACTAATCGCCCGATTGGCTTGTATGGCGGACGCTCTATTCGCTTTTCGATGACCGGTTGGTCATTGACAGGGAAACGTCGCCTCTATCTATAGCGTCGCAGCTCGTCTGCGACGTTGCTCGCAGCTCGTCTACGACGACAGCACAGCTGGATGGCGGCGTTTGCTATATGAGATTCCAGGCGGCATATGGCGGAGGGGAAACACCCGGATCCATCCCGAACCCGGCAGTTAAGCCCTCCAGCGCCGATGGTACTGAGCTGGCGACGGCTCGGGAGAGTAGGACGCCGCCTGGATTTTCTTTGCGTTCTCGTATCGTGGAAAAGCATTGTAGGAAAGCCTGAAGCGGGAGAAAGAGGTTCGCCTCATAGGAGATCGAGAATACTCTGCAAGATACGTTCCAATCCCGTGATGCCGAAGTTGCGGGCGAAGGAACGCACGGCCGACTCTACATCGACCTCGCTGCCTTCCTGCTGCCGAAGGTAGTGGAGGTGCTCTGAGATCCAGACGTAGAGATCCCCTTCGGTTCGGCCTGGAAACGCATCGAGCACACGCCCGTTGCGCAGCGTCTCGACCAAGGGCATGTAGACCCGATCGTACCATGAAGCGACGGCATCAGGATACGATACCTCACTGTTGCGCTCGAGCCCCAGATAGTAGCGATGGACCTCGATATGCTTAAGGAGCACGCGGTACCGCCCCAGCTCGCTGAACTCGATGCACTGGCCAGGGCGGAGTTCGTTGAGGCGTGTGTGCTTGAGAAAGGCGGAGTACTCAGCCTTGCGGACGAGCGCCTCAGGCGTGACGTCGGCGCTGATGGGCACGTCGGGTACGAACTCCGTCACATGGGCATCGACGAAGCGGGCCCCCCGCTTCCGTGCGGCCGCTAACCTGTGGTGCCCGTCCTCCACGAAGTAGGCATCTCCGACCTTGTAGAGCTGGATGGCGGGGAATTCCTCTCCTCGGTCCAGCGCAGCGGTGAGGTGCCGGAGGCGCTCCGGATCTGCGTGCC
Organism: Candidatus Acetothermia bacterium; assembly: GCA_003563005.1. Taxonomy (GTDB): domain Bacteria; phylum Bipolaricaulota; class Bipolaricaulia; order Bipolaricaulales; family Bipolaricaulaceae; genus PWTC01. The sequence goes on along the minus strand of PWTC01000074.1, from coordinate 13,157 downwards.
GGGGCAGGAATGCCTGGTCGAAGTCGCGGTAACGGTTCACGCTACCGATGATCTTCGCCACTTCAACTTCGTGCGTGCCCAGCTGACGCCACGCGACGATGCGTACGCGGCCCGTCACCCAGCGGAAGGGCAGAAGTCCCCTGCGGCCGCGGCGGCGTTCCAGCAGGCGGCCCAGCCAGCCCTTGCTCAACCTTCGCCGTCGGGATCCCATGGCTCCAACTCCACGAGCGCATGCCCCTGTACCTGGACGATCTGGGTTCCCAGGTAGGTGGAGCGCCCTGCCATCCCGCGCCGGGGATACGTGTGTCCATGGATGAGATAGCGCGGTCTGAACCTACGTATGAACGAGCACAGCGCGGGGAACCCCTGGTGGGCTGGGTCGCTGTGATCGTGGATGCCCCGGGGGGGTGTGTGGGTGAGCAGGACGTCGAGTGCCCGTCCTTTGAGAAGCCGGTTGGCGAGGAGGCGTGGGCACATGCGGAGGATGTGCCCCCTGACCTCCCAGTTGGTGTACTGGAAGGGCGAGCCAGGTCGGTAGCGTGGGCTGCCCTCGATCCCGCCTATGAGGAGACCTTGGGCTTCCACGACGCGGCGATGAGCGTTTATGCAGCCACGCGGTGCGGTGAGGTCGATTCCATCGGTCATGAGCGGACGATCGTGGTTACCGTGGACATAGAGGAGGGGAACGTTCAGCGCCGTCACGATGAACTCCAGGTAGTCATACGGCAGATCCCCACACGAGAACACGAGCTCGACATCAGGGAAGCGCTCGCGGATGGCTTCGTCGTACACGAGAGGGCTGACAGCGTCGCTGACCACCAGGACGTTCATGGCCTCAGGATCCTATCACCGGCTCGTGCAAGACACCAACCGGAACATTGGATGAGGACGGGCACTGTGCCTATAATCGCAGCTCGACTGGGAGGGGGAGCCTTGGGGACCGCTAAGAGACGGGTGTTGGTATGTAGCGCGTGGCCGTACGCCTCGGGCGTGCTGCATCTGGGGAACCTGGTTGGCTGCCTCCTCTCTGGATGTGTGTTCAAGCGGTTCTTCAGGCTGCGGGGATGCGACGCGCTGCACGTGTCGGGGACGGACGCTCACGGCACACACATCGAGTTCGAGGCTATCCGGCAGGGTATGTCACCCCACGAGTTGGCGAATCGTGTGCACCTCCAGATCGTGGAGGTGCTAGACGCGTTCGAGATCGACATCGACAACTACACCATCACCGAGTCGCCTGTGCACAAGGAGTTCGTGACCGAGATCTACCGGCAGATGGACGCGGCCGGCTATATCCTGTCGCAGGAGGAGGAACGTGCGTTCTGCCGAGGGTGTCAGCGCTTTCTGGCCGATCGGTACATCGTGGGCACCTGCCCGCGGTGTGCGTATGCGGCAGCCAAGGGCAACCAGTGCGACGCGTGTGGGAGTCTGCTGGAGCCGGAGGAACTGCAGGCGGCGACATGTGCATTCTGCGGCTCCCGGGATATCGTGCGGCGCAAGACGCGGCACTGGTATCTTGACCTCGCCAAGCTCGAGCCGCAGCTCAAGGACTACGTCCGGAACCGCAGGTTTCAGGGGAACGTGGCCGAGTTCTCCCAGCGAATGCTCGACGAGGGTCTGAGACCGAGGGCGGTCACGCGGGACATCGCCTGGGGGATCCCCGCGCCGTTCCCCGGGGCCGAGGGCAAGGTGATCTACGTGTGGGCGGAGGCGGCACTGGGCTACGTCTCGGCCACCATCGAGCACTTCCGGCGCGTGGGACAGGCTGAGCGGTGGAAGGAGTTCTGGTTCGGAGAAGACATCAAGCAGGTCTACACGCAGGGGAAGGACAACATCCCCTTTCACACGTTGATCTTCCCCGGCCAGCTTGTGGCGTCGGAGCAGGGGTATCACCTGCCCGATCAGATATCGGCCACGGAGTATCTCAACTGGATTGGCGGAGAGCAGTTCTCCAAGTCGCGCGGTGTGGGGATCTATGCCGATGAGGCGCTGGAGCTCCTGCCGCCGGTGTACTGGCGCTTCTACCTGCTGTACAACCGCCCTGAGGGCCGCGACACGAGCTTCTCTTGGGAGGAGTTCGACAAGGCGGTCAATGGCATCCTGGTGAACAACATCGCCAACTTCGTGCACCGTGTGCTCTCGTTCGTGTGGAGCCGACACGGAGGTCGGGTTCCCGATGTGCCGACGGACGCGGAGTTGAGCGCGGCCATCGGCGAGACGATCGATGAGGTGGTCCGCGTGATCGAGTCGGGCGCACTGGCACCCGCGCTGCGCCGCATCGCTGGGCTAGCGGTGCTGGGCAACGAGTACTTCCAACGGCGTGCGCCTTGGCGGGAGGGGGATGAAGCGGCGGTGGCATCGGCCGCACATCTGGTCAAGACGTTGGCTGTGCTGCTTGACCCCTTTGTTCCCATGTTCTCGCGTGCGATCTACGAGGTGATGGGCATAGCGGAACCCGTGCTCGAGGAGGCACGTCGAAGCCCTGCGGGGACCAGGCTTGTCCGCCAGCCGCGTCCTTTGCTGGAGCATGTGGACATCAAGGAGCTTCAGGAAAGGTACCATGCCATGAAGGAAGCCGATATGGTCAGCTTGGAGGAGTTCGCGAAGATCGAACTGAGGGTCGGGAGGATCGTCCACGCGGAGGCAGTGCCTGGCGCGGACAAGCTGCTCCGCTTGGAGATCGACCTGGGAGCGCGCAAGGCGCAGGCCGTGGCCGGTATACGGGCCCATTACGACCCTGCGGAGCTCAAGGGAAGACTGGTAACTGTCGTCGCCAATCTCAAGCCAGCGACGATACGAGGGATCAAGTCGGAGTGCATGCTCCTCGCTGCACAAGGCGAAACCCTGTCGTTGATCGGCCCCGAGGGCCAGGTGGAACCGGGCGCCAAGATCAGCTAGGATTGGATCCGCCATGTCCCATTCCCTGCAGCACGAGGAGGCTGGCATGTACGCTATCATTGAAGTGGGTGGCAAGCAGTATCGAGTGGAACCCGGCATGGACCTCGTCCATGAGGTGGTGCCCGGGCTGGAAGTTGGCGATGAGATTACGTTTGACCGTGTGTTGGTGATCCGGAACGGCAACGGTGTGCGCGTTGGGCACCCACACGTCGAGTCGGCGCGGGTATTGGGAAGCGTCGAGGAGGTTGGCCGCAGACCGAAGGTGGTCGTCCAGCGCTTCAAGGCGAAGAAGGGTTACAGGCGCAAGAAGGGATTCCGCCAGCCCTACATGAAGACCCGCGTGGTGTCGATCGAGAAGGAGTAGCGAGGCATGGCTGAGGTAGTCTTGGAACGGGACGAAGAGGGGCGCGTTCACACGGTGCGTCTCCGCAGCGACGAAACGGCCGCCGGGGTTGCAGCGGAGGTGTTGGTCGATGCATCGCTCCGCACTCTTCGTAACTACCTCCATCTGGCTCCGCAAGTGGAGCTGGACAGGGGAGAGATGCATGTGACCGTAGATCGGTCCGACCCGTTTCTCGACAGAGAGGTCGATGCAGTTGTGGAAACGCTCGTCTGGGGGATGCGTGCGCTGAAGGAACGCCAGCCAGAGGACCTCGTGTTCCACGATGCGACCCCCCAAGTCAAGGTCTGAGGAGGTGAACCAGGATGGCCCATAAGAGCAGCCAAGGGTCGACGCAGAACATCCACGATTCGCCAGGGCAACGGCTTGGCGTAAAGAGGTTCGGGGGGCAACAGGTCTGGCCGGGATGCATCATCGTCCGCCAGCGGGGCACGCGCTTTCATCCGGGCCGTGGTGTGGGCATGGGCCGTGACTTCACCATCTTCGCCACGGTGGAAGGCGTGGTGGAGTTCGGCGGCGCGAAGCGCACATACGTGAACGTGGTGCAGCAGGGCGCAGGGAGTCCTGACGCGTAGTTGGACGAGGCACGTATCCATGTCCGTTCCGGAAAGGGCGGAGACGGACTGGTCAGCTTCCACAGGACGCGGAGGACGCCGAAGGGTACCCCGGACGGCGGGAACGGCGGCGCGGGTGGGGACGTATGGATGCGTGCCACCCGTTCGATGAACACGCTGCTGCACTTCCATCATCAGATCCACCACAAGGCAGGCGATGGAACTCCGGGCGGGCCCAACAACAGAGCCGGAGCTCGTGGGAAGGATCTCACGATCGAGGTCCCCGTGGGGACGATCGTCCGTGACCTTCACACGGAGGAGATGCTTGCCGACCTCACCGAGGAAGGCCAGCGATACCTCGTCTGCCGTGGGGGGCAGGGAGGGCGGGGCAATCGGGCGTTCACCCGGTCAACACGCCAGGCGCCGCGCATTCGTGAGCTGGGCGAGCCAGCTGAGGAGCGGTGGCTGAAGCTTGAGCTACGCCTGCTGGCCGATGTGGGCTTGGTGGGTCTCCCGAATGCGGGGAAGTCCACGTTAGTGTCGCGCATCTCTCGTGTGCGCGCCAAGGTCGCCGCATATCCGTTCACCACGCTGGTACCGAACCTGGGCGCAGTCGAGGCGGGAGGCTGGTCATTCGTGGTGGCCGATCTTCCTGGTCTGATCGCCGGCGCGCATGAGGGCAAGGGGCTGGGAGATCGGTTCCTGCGGCATGCTACGCGGGCAAGATTGCTGGTACATCTGGTGGATCTGGCCGCGCCGGCAGGTCGCGATCCTTATGGTGACTACTGCGCCATACGCCGTGAGCTTGAAGCCTGGGAAGAACTGCGGCATGTTCCGGAGATCGCCGTGGGCACGAAGACCGACCTCCTGTCGAGAGAAGCTGTGGAGGAGGAGGTCCGGCGGTTCGCTGATCACGGGGTTACTCTCAGAACGATCTCGGCAATCAGCGGCGAAGGGGTCCCCGAGCTGGTGGAGGTTCTGGGCCGTGAGCTGGAGAAGCCGCCCGCGGTGCGCAGCGAGGAGAGGCCAGCGCGGCGTGACTGGGAGCTGACGCCCGAAGCAGGGGTCTTCTCTGTGGAGGAGGAGGGCGGGCAGCTGGTGGTGCATGGAGGGGCGGTTGAACGGCTCGTCCGACGGCTCGATCTTTCTTTGCCTGACGCTAGGGACTACCTGGAGGAACAGCTTGAGCGGATGGGCGTGATGGCGGCCCTCAAGCGCCATGGGTTGCGTCCGGGCGACAGGGTTCGCATTGGAGGTGTGGAGCTTGAGTTTGGCCGGTAGCACCGCGTTGTTCGGCGGGACGTTCAACCCGATTCACCTGGGGCACGTCCGCGTTGCTGAGGAGGCGCTCAAGCAGTTTGGGCTGAGGCAGGTGGTCTTCTTGCCCACCGGGCGGCCTCCTCACAAGCCTGTAGCGGAAGGCGTTCTGGGAGAGGATCGTTACGAGATGGTTCGGCTGGCGGTGGAGGGCCGGCCGGGGATGACCGTATCCCGTCACGAGCTCGACCAGCCGGGACCGACCTACACTGTCGACACGGTGAGGGTGCTCAAAGAGCATTACCCCGAGGGTGTGGCGTACCTCGTCGGCGCGGACATCATCTGTAGCATCGACAGCTGGAAGCAAGGCGACCAGCTCATCCGGAGCTGCCCGTTCATCGTCGCACCGCGCAAGGGCATCGGGCCGGAGGCGTTCTGTGGCAAGGTGTTTGCTGGAGCGGAGCTGTACTTCCTCTGCATGGAGGAAATCGCGTTGAGCTCACGGGAGATCCGGGAGCGTTACAGACAGGATCAGGCGACGGACGAACTGGTGCCGCCTCCTGTGGACGCCTTCATACGTGCACGTGGACTGTACCGTATGGCCGGGAGTGAGCGTGTTGGGTAAAATCATGAGGAAAGGGGGCTGGTCGTAATAGGACGTCTGTTGCGTGTGAACGAGGAGATTAGGGCGCGGGAAGTGCTGCTCATCGACGCTGAAGGAAGGAACCTTGGGGTCACCCCTGTGGAACGGGCATTGGAGATGGCTCAGGAGCAAGGGGTGGACCTGGTGGAGGTTGCCCCCGAGTCGAATCCGGTGGTGTGCCGGATCGTCGATTATGGGAAGTATCGATATCAGCTTGAGAAGCGGGAGAAGAAGCAGCGGAAGTCAGCCCGGCTGAAAGAGATGAAGTTCACCATACAGACAGGTGAGCACGACTTCCGCACGAAGCTATCGCGCATCAGGCAGTTCCTCGAAGAAGGGGACAAGGTCAGGGTGACGATCTTCTTCAAGGGCAGACAGATCATCCACTCGGACAAGGGAGAGGAGCTGCTGTCCCGCGTTGTTCAGTCGACGCAGGACATCGCAAAGGTTGACCAGGAGGCTATGAGCAAGGGAAGGACGCTGCAGATGCTCCTGACACCCCTGCCTCGGAAGGGAGGACGCAATGAAGAAAAAGACACACAGAGCAGCGGCGAAGCGGTTCAAGGTTAAGCCCAACGGCCGGATCTTCCATCGCAAGGCCGGCTATGTGCACAAGCTGGGCAAGAAACGGCCTCAGTATCGGCGGGAAGCCCGGAAGGATCGAGAGGTTTCTGGAGCTGATCTGCAGCGTGTGCGACAACTTCTGATCAGCTGAGGAGGAACAATGCGAGTACCAGGTGGCGTCAAGCATTCCCGTCGAAGAAAGAAGATCCTTCGACTCTCGAAGGGGTTTGAGGGGAAGCGGCGGAACTGTTACCGGATCGCCAAGCAGTCTGTGGTGAAAGCGCTGGTGCATCAGTACGAGTCGCGCCGGCTGTTCAAGCGAGATATTCGCAGGCTGTGGATGGTCCGGATCGGCGCTGCTGCAAGGCAGCATGGGCTTTCATACTCCAAGCTGATGGGTGGACTACGGCGCGCGGAGATCGCGGTGAACCGCAAGATGTTGGCAGATCTGGCTATCCACGATCCCGAAGCGTTCGGTCAGCTGGCCTCGTTGGCTCGGGAGGCGATGGGGGCCTGAGCTGCTGCCCGGTCAGGCGTATATGGCCTGAGCAGGGGGTGGCGGTTGGCAATCCGACATGAGGAGAGGAAGGCGTCCTCCCAAGGGGGCAATGTGGGAGTGCGCCTTCATATCAGGGGGCTGCGTCTCCCGGTCCGTATCGGGTGGCAGGAGCATGAGCGGCAGCTGCCGCGCCCGCTCATCGTGGACCTTGCGCTCGACGTGCAGTACGAACCGGGGCGGGGGCTCGAGGGCACCGTTGACCTCGAAGAGGCCGCGGAGTCCATCATGGTGCTCGCCAAGGAAGAGTTCCGGCTCATCGAGGAGCTCGCCCTCTCCGTCGCAGAGATCCTGCTGGGGCGTTACGCGAGCCTAGAACGTGTCTCCGTCTCCGTGAGCAAACCCGCGCCGCCCGGGCGGGCGTGCCTCGATGCTTCCGTGGCTGAGGTCGTCTTGGAGCGGGATGGCTAGGGCCTATCTAGGTCTGGGCGCGAACCTGCCGCCGGCCGAGGAACGGCTTCAGGAGACCGAGAGAGCGTTGGAGTCGCGAGGGATGATGATCCTGGCCCGTTCTTCGCTCTACCGTACCGAGCCCTGGGGGAACCCTGACCAGCCTTGGTACCTGAACCGGGTGCTCGATGTGCAGACTGAGCTAGCCCCGTTGGAGCTCCTGGAGGCATGCAAGGCGGTGGAGCGCGCCCTGGGAAGGGAAGAACGAGCGAGATGGGGGCCGCGGGAGATCGACGTGGACATCCTCCTCTACGGGCAGGAGACCGTTCGTGAGGAAGGCCTTGAGATCCCGCACCCGCGCATCGCGGAGCGGCGCTTCGTGCTCGTGCCGCTCGTGGAGCTCGCGCCGCGGGCGATCCACCCTGTCTACAGGAGAACCACGGAAGAGCTTCTGCACACCCTTGATGATAGAAGGAGGGTAGAACGAGTCACGGAGAGGTGATCCTGGTTTCCGTCCAGCGTTCGCCAGGCGGCATGAGGAAGAAGGTCGCCTTGCTGGAGGACGGCAGGTTGGCCGAGGTGTACTTCGACCTGCCTGGGCAGCGCGTGGTCACAGGCAGCGTATACAAGGGCCGTGTGGAGACGGTGCTCCGGGGAATGGGAGCTGCGTTCGTCGATGTTGGCGAGCGACAAGCGTTGTTCCTTTCCCAGCACGAGCTGAGCGATGCCATGCACGGCGATCAGGGTCGAGGACCCCGACGGGCGCCTATACAGAAGGTAGTCCGTCCTGGAGACTGCCTGATCTTGCAGGTCCGCCGCGAGGGTGTGGGCAAGAAGAACCCCCAAGGGACCACAAAAGTGAGCCTTCCGGGGCGGTACTGGGTGTTCCTGCCGGAAGAGGACCGTGTGGCGGTCTCCAGGCGGGTCGCCGAGGCCGAGGAAGCTCAGCGGCTTCGGCAGATCGCACGTGAACTCAAGCAGCCCGGTGAAGGGCTCATTGCGCGTACGGCGGCACGGGGCACCTCGCGCGAGGCGCTCGAACGAGACTTCAAGTTCCTGCTGGGTACCTGGAAAGGGATTCAGGAGGAGGCGGGCAAGGGCGGTGGGCCACGGCTCCTGTTCCGGGGTCTCGACGTGGTGCGGAGCCTCCTCCGGGACCGCTTCACGGAGACAACGCACACCCTTATCGTCGACGATGAGCGTGAGCATCGCGAGATTCTGGAGTTCCTGCACTACCTGCATCTCGACCAACTCAAGAACCGCGTGCAGCTGTACCGCGGACCGATGCCCCTGTTCGTCCGCTATGACGTGGAGCGGCAGCTGCGCGAGGCCATGCAGCGGAAGGTACCCCTGGAGGGCGGGGGATTCCTGACGATCGACGAGACGGAGGCACTCACTGCGATCGATGTGAACACCGGCTCGGATGTGCGTCACAAGAACCAGGAAGCGGCTATCCTGAACACGAATCTGCAGGCAGCTGTGGAAATACCGAGACTCCTGCGGCTGCGTCGCATCTCCGGGATCATCATCGTGGACTTCGTGGACATGGCGTCGCCGGTCAACGAGCGCAAGGTGACCGAGCTGCTCCAGGCGGAGTTGGCCAGGGATCGGGTTCCAGCCGACTTCATCGATATTACCCAGCTAGGCCTGGTGGAGATCACCCGCCGCAAGCAAGGGGAGTCGCTGGCGGTCACGCTCGAGACCCTGGAGGAGGAGTAGACGCGTTGAGCCGTGTCCCCGCGGCGGCTAAAATCCTCTGCGAGGGCGGATAGCTCAGTTGGTAGAGCGCTCGCTTCACGGGCGAGAAGTCGGGGGTTCAAGTCCTCCTCCGCCCATTTGACCTTGGCCTCCTATTTCGCTGTAGAGGGCCTGCCTGCTGCCGGGAAGAGCGAGCTCCTCTCCACGCTGGCGTTGTACCATCCTGGGGAGATCCTAGTGCTCCCCGAACTCGTGCGCGTGGCGGTAGATGAGCGTAAGCTCGATCTATTCTCGGACCGTGGGCGTCTCGCGGATGCCTTGCTGGAGATGATCGGATTGCGCCAAGAGCGCATCCGTGCCGCTCTGGGGCAAGGTAGGACGGTCATCGAGGATTCGCACCTCGGGGTGCACGCGGCGTACGCGCGCGTGCTGGGCGACCAAGCCTTTCTCGAGCGGTTCGCGGAGATCGAGGACGGCCTTCTCTGGCCTAGCCAGTTCGTGCGTATGGAGATTCCTGTGCATGTATCGCTGGCGCGTCAGGCTGTGCGCGGCACGCCCAACTACGAGGTCGGACCCGACGTGATGACAGGCATGCTGTCAGCCCTGGCGGCCTGGCACATGGGGCGCCGATCGGACTTGATCAGCGTGGATGCCGACCGCGCTGCGCACGAGGTGCTGGCCACGGTCTCGGAGCTGTTCGGGCTCCACTATGGGACCCCAGTGGGAGACGTGCTCCCGGCAGTTCTGCTCCTCGGGCGACCTGCCTCGGGCAAGAGCGAGCTCATCCAGTTTTTGCAGGCACTCTCGGCTGACGAACGCGCGAAGGAATTTCATCTAGGCCCATTGGACACGATTGACGATTTCCCTATCCTATGGGAGAAGTTTGTGGAGGACGATCTGTGGGAGGCCGTGGGGCGAGGGCGGCTTGTGTCGCGGCGGGTGGGCGAGAACTACTCCGTAGCCGACGATTCCGTCTGGCCCTTTCTCATCGCGAAGCTCAACCGTAAGCTGGCTGCGCGGGGGTTGATTGAGGGGCGCACGGCGCTGGTAGAGTTCGCCCGGGGAGGCCCCCAGGCCTACCGGCGTGCGCTCGAGGACCTGGCTCCGGAGGTGCTCGCCCAGGCGGCTGTGCTGTATGTCGAGGTTCCCTTTGCGGAGTCCTCTCGAAGGAATCGGGCCCGCTACGATCGCGCTCGGCGGGCGGGCCTCCTGACTCATGCCGTGCCGGAGGAGGAACTCGAGCGCAGTTACAGCGTCGACGACTGGTCGGAGTTCGCCCCTGGCACATCGGGGGTGCTTCAGGTAGCTAGAAATAGGTTGCCCTATGTGACCGTCCACAACATGCCGGAGCCGGCAGGGCCAGACGCATTTCGGGCGCGCTATGCGCCGGCATTCCAGTCCCTCTACCGATCGTGGAAGGCCCTGCGGCGGCGTCAGGGCGACGAGGCCACGCTACCCTGAGCGACGTGCAGCGACGGGCGGTCTTCCCGGCAAGAAGGCCCGGCGCCCGGCCTCGTCCCGTACTTCCGTGAAGGGAACCCCGTAGGCCTGTTCCAGGGACATCGCACTCACGACCTTCTCGGGCGCTCCCCAGTTCAGGGCAGCGCCGTCGCGCATGAGGAGCGTATGCGTCCCGTAGGCGCAGGCGTTGTTGGGGTTGTGTGACGAGATGATCACGCCACGGCCGTCTGCGGCGATCCTATCGACCAGGGAGAGCACCTGGTGCTGATGGCCTGGGTCGAGATGGGCATCGGGCTCGTCGAGGAGCAGGTAGCGCCCCCCTTGGGCGAGGGCCCGGGCGAGGAGGACCAAGCGCTGCTCCCCCCCGCTGAGCGTGGTGTAGGGTCTGTTGGCCGATGGGCTCACCCCCACCACGGACAGCGCCTCCCGTGTGTATGCCCGGTCTGCGGGCGAGGGGCCAGAGAACCATCGGACGTACGGCGTCCTCCCCATTAGCACGAACTCCTCTACATCGTACGCGAATACCGGCTCATGGATCTGCGGCACGAAGGCGATCCGCTTGGCCCGTTCCCGTGAACTGAACTGCGAAAGGAGGTGTCCTTCAAGCCTCACATTGCCCCGGTCAGGGGTTAGAGCACCGTGGAGGCAGGCGAGGAACGTGGACTTCCCGCACCCGTTGGGCCCGAGGATGAACAGCACGCACTCCGGATCCACGCGCAGGTTGATCCCGCGCAGCACGGTCTGACCTGGGGTGTACCCGAACCAGAGACCATGGGCCTCGAGGCTCATCTCCAACCTCCGGCACCCGCCAGTCGGCGCAGCAGAAGCAAGGCGAACAACGGGGCCCCAAGAAGGCCGGTGAGGATCCCCAACGGGATCTCTCCCGGGACGGCCGATCGTGCGATTGTGTCCAAGCACAGGACGAGCAGAGCGCCCAGCAGCGCCGACGCGGGCAGAAGCCGAGCGTGTCCAGGACCCACAAGCGCTCTCGCAGCGTGCGGCACGAGCAGCCCCACCCAGGAGATCACGCCTGCGGTGGCCACCGAGGCGGCGGTGAGCAGCGTCCCGGCCAGGATGACCACAAGGCGGAGCCGCCTGACCGGCACACCGAGCGCGTGGGCCTCGCGCTCATCGAGAGACAAGGCATTGAGCCTCCATCGAAGCAGCATGAGGGCGGTGAACCCCACGCCGCACGCAGCCAGCAGCGGCCACAAGGCAGCCCAACGGACCGTACCCAGCCCTCCGAGGAGCCAGTGTGTGATCCCAGGCAGTACGGAGTGGGGATCCGCTACGTAACGGGTGAGCCCGAGCAGCGCATCGAATCCGGAGCTGACAACGATCCCCGCGATGACAAGCACCAGAAGCGAGGCCCCAAAGCGACGCGCAAGCGCCCAACTGAGGCCCATGCCTCCAAGGCCCATCACGAACGCTGCCATCTGTATGCTGGGCTGTGGCATCCCCAGGAGGATCCCTCCTGCCGCGCCCACCGCCGCGGCGGAACTGACCCCCAGAATGCGCGGCTCGACGAGGGGGTTGCGGAACAACCCCTGGAAGGCCGCGCCCGCCGAGGCAAGCGCCGCCCCGATGCACAGCGCTGCCAAGGCCCTCGGCAGTCGTAGTCCCGTGACCACCACACGGTCGCGGTCGGAGACTCCCTCCGCCCCTACCAGGGAACGGATGACGTTGCCGGGGGAGATCCACAGACGGTCCCCGCCGGCCATCGGTCTGTACCAACGCCCTATGCCCAGGACGAGTACCAACACGGCGAGACAAAGAAGCAGCGAGCCGGCGACGATGAGCGCTCGCTTCCTCACGGGCGGCGCAACACCTCGAGGTCGGCTTCGTCCAGCGTGATGTCGTAGAAGCTTTCGTAGAAGCGCACTACGGTATCACGGACGTCAAGCGTGGTCGAGTCCGGGTGGAGGATGTGTGTCAGCCACAGGATGCCGAGCACGGACTCCGGGCCTGGTGTGTCCCACGGGGCCAGAAGCCGCGGCATCTTCACCACCCGGCCGTCCCGCACCGCGGTGACACCCGAGAGCAGGGCATCAGCAAGCAGATCCTCTGGGACCACGTCGCCGTAAGGCGCGATCACAATGACCTCCGGGTCCCACAGGATGACGTCCTCAAGCGACGCAGTCCGCCAGCCATGGCCTGGGATTTCGGTTGACACCGAGGCGCCACCCGCGAGGTACACCATCTCGTTCTGGAGCATATCTCCTGCGGGCACTCTGTGGAGCTGTGCGCCCATGAACAGGACGCGCGGGCGCCCTTGGGCACGAGCGGCTGCAGTGGCGACTTCGCTCAGTATGTCCTCGAAGAACGCATCCAGCAACGCGGCTCGCTGTGGCGCCTCTCCTCCAAGCTTGGCGCCCAACAGCACCAGTGAGCTGCGTATCGAGGCGATCGACTCCGGGGCAAGCTGGAGAACACCGATGCTCAAGTCCTCCAGCACCTCGGCGAGCCCAGGGTTTCGCGCGGGGTTTGTGAGGACGAGATCGGGGCTCAGAGCGATGACCGTCTCCGCATCGGGTCGTGGGGGCAGGAACTTCCGGTCGAAGTCGGCGTCCAAGCGCTGGTGCATACGCTCAATGCTGCCGTCGGCTGATGCCGGGGTGACAAACGTGCCCGCGACCAGCCGGTCGCCGGCGCCAAGGGCATAGACGTAGTGTGTCACCACGCCGTAGGCGGACACGATCCGCTTCGGTTCATGCCCGAAGTGCTCATCGTGTGCGT
>PWTC01000048.1 GCA_003563005.1 Candidatus Acetothermia bacterium | reverse complement strand
CCCTGGGATGCCTGGAGACTTCTTCCGTTGAGACCAGCGAGCAGACCCAACCTTGTTCAGTGGGGTTGTCCAGTCGGGCCTGCCGCGGAAAGCCTATCTGGAACGACCTTTCTGTACGCCCTACTGGACAACTTTCGAACCCCACTCGAGGTTGGTTGAACTCGGCGTACGGGCGCATACAGCCAGAGGAAGAGCGCCATCCCCTGCCTCCTTCTCCCCAGATCCTGGCTCTCCGACTGGACTCGTCTCAGGAGGGGGGGCTGGTCAACGAGGCCACTTGAACACAGCACTCGAAATGCTACGTCAAGCGGGGAACGGTCGATCACATGTGAACGCTGTCACAGACGATCAACATCTGGGACTACCCCGTCAGCCCGGCGCCACAGGGTCTCCCCGGCGTTGGGAACGCCCAGCACCCCTTCCTCCTCTCGCCCCTCGTAGTCTTCCGGGCGCACGGTATCGGGCGCAGCGTAGCCCAAGTTCACCTTTCGGCATGATGCCTCAGGGATGCCGGTGGCCAGCACCACCTCCACCCGCGGGCGCTCAACTCCGGCCCTGTAGACTCCAATACCCTTCACGTGGGTGGAGTGGGCCAACACGGCCCAGGGAACATGCGCGAACGCTGACCACTGCTCCACAAAGTAATCCCGCACGTGGTAGCCGACCTCTTGGAGCCACGTACCATGGGTTTCGGAGATCTCACAGATGTGGGGTGCGTAAATCACAAGACGGCCGCCATCTTCGATAACCGGCTCCAGCTTGTACATGCACTTGCCCGCAGTCCACAGATCCCGGTACATGCTCGGCGCCATCGACAGGACTTCGCGATACGATCGCTCTGACCAGGTGATGTTGACCTGAGCGGAGTGTTCGGCGGCATTGCGCCATGCTTCCCGAACATCTCCCAGGAACACTCCCCTTACGGCATCCCCTTGCATGACCAGCGATAGTCCCAGGCGTGGTGTCCTTACGAACTCGGCTGCCTGTTCGATGAGGTCCCTCACGGGTGTGTCCTGGTGTCCGTTCACCTTTGGGTTCGTGATCAGAGCTCCCAGCCAGTGCGAGGCGTGCACCATGTCCGGGCCCGACACTCCCGGGAACAGGTACTTGTGTCCTCCGGAGAAGCCGACGACCTCGTGGGGGAACACCGGCCCGACGAGGAGGCACAGATCATGCGCCAGGACCTCTCGGTTGATGTGCACGGGTACATCCAGGGCGAGGAGCCCCCCGGAGATCGCGCGTATCTTCTCGCGGCTGATCCGTCCCACTTGGGCGAGGGTGCTTGCGTCTTGCCAGGTGTGCTGCACGACCGTGGCCTTCTGCCGCTCCCAATCAGGTCCCAGATGGGCACGGAGTTGCTCCGTGGAGAGTGGGGGATGCGTTCCCAGTGCGATCATGAACGTGAGCTCTCTGACCTTTGGGCGGAGCGCAGTAGCAATCGTCCGGAACAGGGTGGGCATGGGAAGGGTGCGCGTGTCATCGGGTACGATCACCAGCACACGCTCACCACGTAGGGAGAGCTTCTCCAGTTCCTCGCGCAGCCTCTCCTCGAGTTCTTCCTCAGCGATGACCCTGTCTGGAGCGAATGCCAGCATCAGAGCATCTCCCACTCTGTATGGAACGTCCCGTCACGGTCCACTCGCTGGTATGTGTGGGCGCCGAAGAAGTCCCGCTGGGCCTGGAGCACGTTGGCCGGCAGACGCGCTGTTCGGTAGGCGTCCACGAAGTCAAGGGAAGAGCTCATCGCTGGCACGGGAATGCCCGCTTGGTGGGCACGTGTCAACACGTTCCGCAACGCCTCATGGTGCTCCGTCCACCGCGAGATGAAGGGCTCGGCCATGAACAGGAGCGGAAGGTCCGCGTTAGCGGCAAGGGCTCTGCGAATGGGGAACAGCAGTCGAGAGCGGATGATGCAGCCGTCCATCCACACGCGGGCCACCTCTGGAAGGGATAGAGTATAGCCTCGCTCAGCAGAGGCCTGCCTGAGCTGCCGCACGCCCTGCGCGTAGGCCGAGACCACCGTGAGGTAGAGCGCTCCGAACAGTTCCTTGAGGACGTCCTCTCTCTCACCGTTGAACGCTGCACGAGGGCCAGGGAGCACGTCGGCCGCAGCCTGGCGTTCCTCCTTCAGTGCCGAGGCGATCCGAGCGAACACCGCTGCCGCAATCGTGGGAGCACATGCCCCCTCGTCGAGTGCCGCCTGCGTGGACCACTTGCCGGTACCCTTCTGCTGAGCCGTGTCCAGGATGAACTCCACCAATGGCCGACCCGTCTCGCGATCGACGTAGCGCAGGATCTTCTCGGTGATCTCAAGGAGGTAACCGGAAAGCTCCCCTTGATTCCAGTCGGAAAACACCTCGGCCATCGCCTCAGGGGTCATGGACAGCCCGCGTTTCATGAGATCGTAGCACTCAGCGATGGCCTGCATGATCGCGTACTCGATCCCGTTGTGTACCATCTTCACGTAGTGCCCGGCCGAACCCGGACCCAGAAACGCGCAGCAAGGCCCTTCCGGACCCTGGGCAGCCGTCCTCAGCAGGATCTCCTCCACCAGCGCATAGCCTTCCCTGTGTCCCCCGGGCATGATCGCTGGTCCGTGCAGCGCACCATATTCCCCGCCGGAGATCCCCACTCCGAGGTAACGCAGGCCGCGCCTCTCCGCCTCCGCCAGTCTGCGCTCCGTATCCGCGAAGTGCGCGTTTCCGCCGTCCATCAGCAGGTCCCCTTCCTCCAAGAGAGGAAAGAGTTCCGCGAGTACCGCGTCGGAGCCCGCACCCGCCTTGACCATGACCAACGCCTTCCGCGGCCGGGAGAGCGAGGCGATGAACGCCGGCAAGCTGTAAGCGGGGACGACACGCTTTCCCTGAGCCTGCCCCCGCGCGAGCTCCTCGGTCCGTTCGCGCGTGCGGTTGTACACGGCAACCGTGTACCCCTTGCTCTCTATGTTGAGCGCCAGGTTCTGGCCCATCACCGCCATGCCCACAACGCCGATATCCGCCTTCACCCTTCCACCTCCCAGGACGGTCGCTCGGGGAGAGTCTTGTCGAACACCGCGATCAGCTTCTCTTCGTACTGTCCAGCAAACTCCCCTCGGAGGAACAGGTCCAGCCCTTCACGGTACAGCTTCTCCCAGGAACCCTCTTCCTCGCCCGGCACTACCGGGTAGAAGAGCGCTCCGTTCGCCTTCGCCGCCCGCAGATCGCCCGGAGCGTCCCCGATCATGAGCACCCTCTCAGGCCCGTACTGATCCGCAAGGGCCTCGATGTGCTCCTTCTTCGTTCCCATCTCCTGTCCGCAGATAAGCGACACGAATCCATCAATCCCCAAGCCTGCCCACTCACGCTCCAAGGCCTCCAACGGTGTCGCCGATACAACCACCACATCCGCCACCCCGTCCAGCCTCTCCAGGGACTCCCGCACATAGGGGAACGGCGGGACGTCGCGCACGATCTCCTCCACAGACCAGTTGACTCGCTCAGACCACGCCAGCACGTGCGTCAATTCCTGCTTGGCCTGGTGGTCGTTCGCACTGTCGATGGCAGCCCGTAGTCCTTCGTTGGAAAGAAGGCTCTCCGGATTGTCCACCCACGCGAAGTAGTGGGGGAACACGGGTACCCGAAACCCGCGTCGCTTGACCAACGGGTGGGTCGGGAGGAGTTCCGTCAGGATGCGTTTGATGGTGGCATGCCGGTTGGCACCCCGCGTCCTGGAGAAGAGGTCAGCGAACTCCTTGCATGCTCTGGCCGCTTGGGCTACCGGTTGGAGGCCGAAGTAGGCAATCATCCATGGGCAGAAGCACTCCCGCTGCTTGATCCCCATCGTATCAAACACGCATCCGTCGGAGTCGATGCACACGAGGTGGGCATGCTGACCCCGGAAAGCCGCCAGCTGTTCGTGTATGTCCACGGTCACCTCCTTCCAGGTG
>PWTC01000131.1 GCA_003563005.1 Candidatus Acetothermia bacterium | reverse complement strand
TCTCCCGAGCCCCTTCCAAAAACCCCCGCACCGCTCAGGTCGTGGTAATTACGCAGCAGCGCACGGATCTCCGCGTTTCGAGCACTAGGAAACTCGTCCACAACAATAGCGCTCGCATCGCTGTTTCTCCGCCCATGGATCAATGCCGTATCCGGAATCGCCAACCTCTCGTGTTGCCACCGCGTTTGCCAATTCTCCGTCATGTTCCAGAGCGGCGTGGTGTCGGGCACTGGCCGCTCCCACGGGCTGTCGCCGAAGTAGCGGTGATAGCAAATCGGCGTGGCACGGTGGTCAATGGAGAACTTCTGGCTGTACGCCCAAGCCGAGACGCCCCGCTTGGCGCGGATCATATATTCGTAGCCATTCTCCCAGCCTGAGACATCCAGCACCTCGGACCCGGCGTACACCTCATCGCTCCCCCACGTCTCGCCACCGTCACTTGATACCTGGTACGTGTCCGCGCTGCCGAGACTCAAGGGCATCGTCGCATCGAACACCTCACCCGCCCGGGGCCGTATGATGGGCGGGACGCGAATCGTTGAGGTGCCGGGCGCGGCAAAAGCCTCCAGGTCCCCGTGGCTCACACCTCCACCAGTAGCCAAGTAATCAATCCGACGCATCCCTTCGCCAACGAGCCCTGCCCTGAAACCGGCGTACCCAACAACTGGTATATCAAGCGCACTAATGCATGTCGGAACGTTCCACCCGAAGTCCAAAACCCCGCCGTGCTGACCGTTAACTGACACGCTAATAGAATTGTAAAACCGACTTTCGTTGACCAGCACCGGAGGAGCGTCACCGCAGTTGAGCCAATTGCCCATCCTATATCCGCCACGTGTCACAGCGAAGGAAATGGTATTCCACCGATCTGGGGGCATGGAGCAGTGGAAAAAGAATCCACCGGGGACAGGTGTCCCGTCATACTTTCTACGTGTAATAATAATGCGCTGCCTGTAGAAATCGACGCGAGCGGAATAGCCCGCCATCGTTTCTAAGTCTGTCACCAGGAAATAGTCCAACGTGTAGCCCAACTGGCCGACCAAGACAATCGGGGCAAGCTGATGCTCAGCATTCCAATGGTTCATGACGCGGCTCGAAAGTCCACTGGTCAAACCGCCGCCCGTCCACAACATCCTCCGCGCCTCTAGCGTCGGTCCCCCGTGCCTATCCACCACCACACGTCCACCATGCGAATCGGGGACCTCTAGCACCTCGTAATTGTGGGCGATGTTACCTAAGCAGTTATAGCCACTGAACGGATCCGCTTCGTCAAACGTGGTGACTTCCCCCAACGGCGAAAACTCCACCGGATCGGACCACTCCGAATCGACGTCCAGGTTGGACCGCTGGAGTGCCCTCATCTCATATGCCTGATCCGTCAGGCCCGAGAACTCTGGGCTGATGTACAGATTGTCGCCGCTCACATAACCTGTATCCACGAGATCCGGCCCGTCCCAATCGCCGCCCGCCTCCTGGATCTGGTACCGTGACGATGCGTGAGCGTCCTCGCCTACGTAGGCACCAAGGTGGCCCCGCACCGAATCAGGCCCCGTCAGTTCCACGTAAAGTAGCGTGGGCTTCTCAGGAGCCGTCGTTACTGTGATAGAAACCTCTGGGCCGTAGGGGCCGAACTCGTACTCGTCAAACGCTCGCCTGCGGAAAGCGATGCCCGTGCCTGCGGGGTAGGGGAGTAGGGTCGCTTCCGCCAACGTGGTCCCCCCGACGACTTCCCACAGCCCGCCCTCCACGGACATCTCGGTCGCGTAGCCCAACTCGTCATCATCGCCGTCCGGATCCGTGGCGGGCTCAGAGATCAACGCTACCTGCTCAGCGTGACTTGAGGCCTCTTCCGGCTCGATCCAGGCTCCCGGCGCGGAGGGTGCCCAGTTGTCGAGCGTGGTGAACTCATGGTCCTCCCCCCACTCCGACCACAACCCGTTAAGCTCCGCCATCCCACTGACCACGTACTCCGTGGAGGGCTGGAGCGTCACGGCGGGAAGCTGGTAGAGGTCCAAGGACCCGTCGATCTCGTCCGAGGTGTAGATCAGCGCCAGCGTCGATGCCAGCCGGACCCGGACCTTCCAGTGGTCCCGCTCCACGGGGAGGATGACGATGCGGGCGCTCTGGCCCGCGATATTGTCCGCTTCGACGGCGGGGGGCTCAGACTGGGTGGCAAACGCATCCCCTTCACCCCATTCGCTCCAGGCATCATCCTCATCCTGGTACCGAATCTGTGGCTTCAGTCCCGCCGTGCCGCTCGCAAGTCCCGTCGCCGTGTGCTGCTCTACCGGCCCGATCTCGCCCGAATCGAAGAGTACCTCATCAGTGGCGCTCAGGACGCGGAATTGGCTCGCGATGTGATCCAGAGACGAAGAGTGAGCGTAGGACGAGCCCGTGAGCCTCGCAGTCGACGTGGTAATCTGATCGACAAGAACGGAAGGAGTAGAAGGTCCCGTGCCGGGAACGGGTGCCACTACGTAGATGCCGTCTGCGTACACTCGTCGAGCGTTCGCGCCGTGAACGACATACAGGCCGTCCCCATAAGCGCGGCGTCCACCCTGCCCGACGACATACAGGCCGTCCCCATAAGCGCGGGCGAGGTCCATCCTATGCCGACTCCCTCAAAGACACGATCTCGTCAACGGCCACGAGGGACCAAGGATCATCGTTCGGCTGCGTCCCGAAGACGGTAAGCTGTGAGCGTACGCCTCCGACCCCCACAGTCCGCTCGGTGCCGTACTCTGCCGTTGCGCCTCGCTTCAGGCCATGCTTGATCTGCGGAGCACCGCCGTCCGGGGCCTCCGAAACGGACACGCGGACCACGGCGATGATGGAGTTGGCGCTTGCGGGCAAGTCCTCCACGCCGTTCTCGTCCACGTCACTCAGGGTGTCCGAGTCGAGATAGGATGCCACATTTACGGGGAGTTGGGCCTGGGTGTAATTGGTCGCCCCCGAGTCCGGGACCCAATCCACGGCGATGTCGCTGTCAAGGTTCAGGAGCCTCAACTGAATAGGGCCGTAAAACTCCAACTCCTCGCGAATGTAGAGATCACTCAAATTCATGTTGTGGTCTACGTTACCCCATGTGTGCCCGTACATGATGCTGGTCACGTCACCAGCGACGTTGCTGGTGTTTGCAGCATCGAGATCCATGGACGCTTCCGCCACCCCATTGATTCGCACGCGGCAATGACCGACTGTAGCATCGAGCACCAAGCCAACCTCGATGTAGGTCCAAATATTTAGAGCCAAGGCCGGTCCTGTGCAGAGCACCGTCGCTCCGCGCATGAGCTGAAGCGCGCCCGCGGCGTGCGTCAGGAGTAGCTTCTCGTCGCCGCCCACCATCCATCGAATAAGGTCTTTGTCTCGCGCAAGCCTGATGAAGCCTCCAATCGTGAATTGCGTGCCCGCAGGCACGTTCTTCGCGATATAGCAAGCGCCTCTATGGGTCCGATACACCGTCCGGCTCCGCCCCGAGATGGTGTCCGCCACCAGCCGCGAGGCGCTTCCTCCTCCGATGACCTGGAGGTCAAGGGCTCCGTCCCCGGTCACCATGCCGCTACCATCCACGGTGGCGGGCAGATGGTCAAACGCATAAAACCACGGCAAGGCACCCATCACGATCCTCCTTTACTCGACGAAGAAAATGAACCCGTCAACTCACTCCTCACACGCGAAATAGTCAATCGCGCCCATCACAAAGACTCCTGCCATTTGCGAATCTTCTCCTCGATCCCGTGGTGCGAGATCCTCTCAGGAGCCCCCGCGATGCGATACGCCACCATGTCCTGCCCCACCACCATGATCGCTTCTTGGGACTTCGCTAGCGTGGCAGGAAGAATACCTTGGCTAAATGCACGGCCCTGAGTACGGTAAAACGGCAAATCCACATCTCCCGAAGCATACCAAGACTCCGTGCTGGATT
>PWTC01000154.1 GCA_003563005.1 Candidatus Acetothermia bacterium | reverse complement strand
TGGCCCCGTACCGACACACCTCGTGACAGCACATGCATCGGATACACCGATCGCGCTGGATGTGTGCCCTGTCGCCTCTCATCGTGGCCGCGGACACTGGACAGATCTGCGCACACGCGCCGCAACCGACGCACGCAGCCGCCAAGATTCGCGGCCAGGCGGCGAGCTGTTGGGTGAACATCTGCGCTAGCGGACGCGGCAGGCGTCCCACGAGCCGGCTCGGCGCCGAGGCGGGGAGCCCGAAGCCGGGCAGTCGGATGTCATCGTACTCGGAGCCGAGGAGTTCGATCTGTTCGAGATCTCCAAGCCCTAGTCCGCGGGCGTGCGCGCGGCGCGTCGTGCGCACGGATTCGGGGTGCAGTCCGATCGCGTGCCCCGCGACCGCATCCATGGCCACGGCATCCCGGCTGGCCAAGATCAACCCCGCGGGACGGGGCCTCCCGTCGGCGGGGCCGTTGCCTTCCATGGCCACCACCCCGTCCATGATGTTGAGCTGGGGTGGGACTGCGCTGAACACGTCCACCAGGAGATCGGCGAAGTCGTCCTCGCGGTTATGCATGCCGTGGTAGGCAGTGCGCCGGCCAGCGGGGATCACACCGTACATGTTCTTCACCGCGCCGGTCAGTAGCGTCAGGGAGTGCGTCTTCAACTTGGGCAGGTTCACGATCACATCCGCCTCGAGCACCGCAGCGGCCACGAGGACCGCCTTGAGCACCACCCCGCCGCAGGGTACCTCCTCGAAGCCCCGCTGACGGAGGTTCAGGAGCTCCACGCCCGTGCGTTCGGCCATGGCGCGGTAGCCGGAGAGCGCGAAGCCGTCACTTGCGGCGGTGATGTCATCCCCCACGATGATCGACCCGGCGAGCGGCTTGAGCAGTTCCACAACCACCTCGGTGAAGGCAGGGTGCGTGACGATCGCCCGCTCCGCCTCCGAAGGCGGCGACAGGTGGTTGATCTTGACGAACACGTTCGCCCCGGGAGGAACGATGGACGGCAGACCTCCCAGTCTCCCCAGCGCGTCATCGACCGCGGCGCGAAGCGTGGTCTCTCGGTAGTCTGTAGCTCGTGCGATAGCCACCTGTGCCTTGCTCATCGATCCTCCTTCGTGGATAAGCTATATCTTGTGGTACCTTACTGCTCAACAGGCGCGCGTGCCCTAAGCAGCGCTAGTACAGGTCGTCCTTGTGGAGAACCGTGTGTTGCCGCAGAAGGGGCTGCCTCCAAGGGTTGTTGACGGCACGCCTGTGGAGTGCTACAGTGAGGGTGCCTAGGCACTCACCTTCCTCGGCATTGTGCCGGGGACAAAAGGGGGGGTGGTACATGTGCATACCCAGTTGAGGTGTACAAGCTAGGAAGTCGGACGGAACGGCCCGTGCTCCCGCGCGGGCCGTTCCTCGTTGTCCTCTGGGAGACGGCCCGAGAGACTCAGCGGCCCGGTCAAGG
The DNA here is from genome assembly GCA_003563005.1 of Candidatus Acetothermia bacterium. Taxonomy (GTDB): domain Bacteria; phylum Bipolaricaulota; class Bipolaricaulia; order Bipolaricaulales; family Bipolaricaulaceae; genus PWTC01. The sequence goes on along the minus strand of PWTC01000154.1, from coordinate 2,487 downwards.
AGCGCCCATGCAACCTCAGAGCTATCCGATCTTGGAGTTCGATCCGACACGCGAGGCCTTGATCGAGCCCACGCGTGTGGTCCAGCCAGCGAAGGTGCCGGAACGATGCGTGCTCTGCTTCTTCCAGGAAGTGCTGGAAGCTGCTGTGGCAGCCGGGCGGGCGGAACGCATCGCCACCCTACGCTCGGAGATCGGTGAGCACCCTCTACGCAGGCTGATGGTGGAGGGAGAGGAAGTTGCGGTGCTCCATCCGGGGCTGGGCGGTCCTCTGTCCGCTGTGCTGCTCGAGGAGGCCATCGCGCTCGGCTGCCGGACCTTCGTGGTCTGCGGGGGGACGGGTATCGTGAACCCCGAAAGAGTGCAAAGTCGCGTCGTTGTCGCCGACGCGGCGGTCCGCGATGAGGGGACCTCCTACCACTACCTGCCTCCTGGTCGTGAGGTGACGGTCGACCCGGAGATAACGGACGCCATCGGAAGGATTCTGGCCGCGCGCGGGGTGCCCTACGTCGTCGGCAAGACGTGGACTACCGACGCCGTGTTCCGGGAGACGCGGCAGCGGGTGGCTCAGAGGAAGGCAGAGGATTGCCTGGTAGTGGAGATGGAGGCGGCATCGCTCCTGGCTGTGGCGAGATTCCGAGGCGTCCGGTTGGGGCTGCTGCTCTACGGAGGGGACGATGTGAGCGGGGAGGAGTGGGATCCCCGCCACGGCCACAAACGCTCGACGGTGCGGGAGAAGCTCCTCTGGCTTGCGGTCGAGGCCTGCCAGGTTCTGTAGGGCTCGGATCAGAGCGCGAACTCAGCTACCAAGGGTGTATGGTCCGAAGGGCGCGCCGCCCGGCGCGCCTCTCTATCGATCCAGGCGTTGGCCGAGCGCTCGCCGAGCGGTCTCGTGGCCCAGATATGGTCGACGCGCCATCCCAGGCCCCGATCGATGGCATCGCGTACCCGGTAGTCCCAGAAGGTGAACTGCCCCGGCTCGCCCGGATGGTGCCGGCGAAAGACGTCCACGAAGCCCCATGCGCGGATGTGTTCCAGCGCTGCGCGGGCCTGGGGGTGGAAGTCCACGTGGCTCTTCAGGCGCACGGGATCGTGTACGTCGATTTCCTCGGGGGCGACGTTGAAGTCACCGCACCACAGGACCGGCTCCGTTGGCGAGAAGTGGCGATCGAAGTACTGCCGTAGCCTGGCTAACCACTCCAGCTTGTAGGCGAACTTGGGGGAATCTGCCTTCTCACCCATCGGCACGTAGGTGTTGACGATCGCGATCCCACCCACCGAGAGCCGGATGAGTCGGGGTTCGTCAGGCGGTCCGGCGTCGTCGAGGCCGAAGGCCACATCCTCGGGCTCGCGGGCGGTGGCGACCGCCACCCCGGCGTGGGACTTCTGGCCGCGGCAGACGATGTGGTACTCCGCCCCCTCGAATGCCGCCACGGGGAACTCGTGATCCTGGACCTTGGTTTCCTGCAGACAGAGGACATCCGGACGATGGGCCTTCAGCCAGTCGATTACCTGGTCGAGCCGCGATCGTATCGAGTTGACGTTGAACGTGGCGACGACGAATCTGGTCTCCGCCTCGGCCACGGCTCAGGCCTCCTCGGGGACCACGAAGCCCGCGTGATCCGGCTCCCTGTGGTAGGCCTCGATCTGGGCGGGGATGTCGTCGATGTCATCGACCACTTTGAACAGCTGGAGATCCTCGGGGCTGATCGTCCCCTGTGCGGCCAGCGTGTCCTTGATCCATCCCACGAGTCCACTCCAGAATGACGTCCCCACCAAAAAGACAGGGAACGGATGGATCTTCAGTGTTTGAATTAGGGTCAGGGCTTCGAAGAGCTCGTCCAGCGTGCCGTAGCCTCCCGGGAACACGACGAACGCCGCGGCGTACTTGACCAGCATCACCTTACGCACGAAGAAGTAGCGGAACGAGACCTCATCGGTCTGATACGGGTTCGGCGCCTGTTCGTGGGGGAGCACGATGTTCAGTCCCACGCTGCGCCCTCCTGCCTCGAAAGCCCCTTTGTTCGCGGCCTCCATGATCCCCGGTCCGCCGCCGGTCAGCACCGCATAGCCCGCCTCGACGAGCGCGCGGCTCAGGGCCTCGGCCTTCTGGTAGTGCACCGGTTCGAGCACGCCCCGCGCCGAGCCGAACACGGTCACTGCGCGTCCGAGGTCCCCCAACGCCTCGAACCCCTCCGCGAACTCGCCCAAGATACGGAACATACGCCAGGCGTTTTCCGCCATCGCGTCCACGACGAACTGCTGCTCGTGCTCACGTCTGTCCATGGTCCCCAATCCTACCCGACGTCTGCCTCGGATGGCCCGTGCGGTCCTGGCGGGTGAGCGTGCGATGCAGTGCCTTCGGTACCTTGACGCCCCGGCCGCTCTGAGCTATCCTGCCGATAGGGACAGCGTTGCCGCTGCTTCCACCTTGGGGGCGTAGCTCAGTCTGGGAGAGCACCGGCTTTGCAAGCCGGGGGTCGGCGGTTC
>PWTC01000073.1 GCA_003563005.1 Candidatus Acetothermia bacterium | reverse complement strand
TGGTCACGGAAGGCAGCGCGAAGCCTGGCTTCCATCATCGCACCCCGGCGAAACTCGGCACGAAGCCACGGTCTACGATCCGCAGGCCGGCGATCGTGCGCTCCATGTCCTGATGCCCGCCATTGTGAAAGACGACAATCGCGCCCGATGCGCGATCAAATGTGATCACATCTAGTTTTCCGTTGTGGTTCACATCGCCCAGCAGGACGCCGCCGGTACCCATCGGAAACCCGACGCGCAGTTCCTGCGAGGATCGTGAGAACGACCCATCCCCGATCCCCGCGTAGACAGTCACACGGCCTGCCGCAGCCACCGTGCATAGGGCCACCACATCCGCCTTCCCATTCCCGGTGACATCGCCAGCAGCGAGCGCGACGCAGTCCGTTCCAAGCGATCGCAGCGTGTGTCGGACACCGCTGCCCAACCACACCTCACCCGACTCCTGTCCCCGGTAGGCGACGGCGATGTCCGGCAGCCCATCAGCGTCGAAATCGTCCACTGCAAGCGCCGCCACACGGTGCGGCATGGCCCACACGCGCCACGGACTCGTGACGCCGTGCAGCATGTCCCGACCTGAGAATATGCGTATCTCGTCCGTGCCTATGTCCGGCCGATAGGCGAGAATCACGAGGTCTGGCGGCGATCGTTCGCCGGAAAGGGAAGCCGTCAAGGCACTGCGCGGGTAGCCCCCGGCCAAGTCCAGCATCAGCTTCTTCCAAGGCTCCACGCCGGGCTTGGCAGATACCCAAGCCACGTTGCCTCCGAGCACCCAGGCTCCCTGCGGCGAGGCCCCCGCTGCCAACGCGACCGGGGACGCCGACACGGGGAGACCCGCCGAGGTCTCGGCATCGTAGTGTGGTCCCCAATGGATACGCACTCGGTTGGCTGCAGTCTCCAGCGTCACGATGTCGGTATGCCCGTTCGCGTTGATGTCGACCGCGGTGAGCGCGGTGCTCCGGTCGTCCACGGTGACCTGCTTGAGGACACACCAGTCGAGCGCCTGGGCATCCATGCCCACCAGGCTCGCGAGGTACGCCATGGTGCCCGACGGCTGCAGCACGGCGAGCACGCTCGCCTCCTGCTCGGGGGCAATGGCCAGGTCCACAAACGCCCGTGCAGTCTCTCTATCGGCCGGAGGGGTCGTCCAGATCGGACGTGTCGCCGCCGGCCCAGGTGCCGGCACACCGAGGGAATGGACCCGCACTTCCTCCCGGACCGCAACGCGCCGGGTCACAGGATCCCTCTCTTCAACAGCGCTGAGCACAGCCAGCTGCCACGTCCCATCCGCGGCAAGGGCGCGCACCTGCAGCGGCCGTACGGTCACATTGGGGTCGATGGGCCGCTCCAGCTGTACTGCGGGATCGCGCGAGAACCTCCAGCCTCCATCCACACGGTAGGCCTCAAGCCCGTCGGGCGTAGCCACGACGATGAGGTCCAAGACGCCGTCCCCATCGAGATCTACTGCCATCAGAGACGTTGGGGCGGCCGCCAGCTTGATCTCGTGACGCACTTCCCACTTGGCGTCGACGCCGCGCTTGAGGATCACCACATTGCGGCTGCGGTGGCCGGCCACGAGTATCTCCACCTCACCGTCGCCGTCCACATCGCCGACGGCCACATCCACGGGCCCGTCGAGCACGGGCCGCAGGCTCACCGACACTGGATCGCCGAACAGCCTCGTTTCGGGATCCCCGAGTTCTGTTTCGTTGCGTTGAAGAACCGCGATCCTGTTCAGCGCGTGATGCGCGACGAGAAGGTCTTCGCGACCGTCGCCACTCAAGTCGGCGGCCAGCAGCATGGTCGGCCACTGAGGTTGCTCGGGCCAATCCGCGGGGAGCATCCCATAGCCGACGCCCCGCGCGCGGGCCTTCCCGTCCTCATCGCGGAACGCCAGCACAGATATCATGTGGGTGCCGAGCCGCAGGAGCGCCAATTGGGCCTGGTCCGCCTCGCCGAAGCGTCCCACCGCCAGGCTGTCGTGGATGTAGAACCCGTTGGGCAGGGTCAGCAGCTCGGTCAAGCGGGTGCCCTGACCTGCGAAGAGGCGCGTTTTGCCGTCGGCGACCGCTGCGATCTCCCATGGAAGCCCCGGGATCAGCTCCGCAGCGGCCAACGTGCGAACCGATGTGACACCGCCGAGCTCAACAAGGCCATCTGCTTGCGTAGATAGGCTCCAGGGAAGGGCGTGGACGAGCCGTGGGAGCTGCCAGAACCAGGAGGTGGCGATACCCGAGCGCTCCAGGGTGCGCTCCCGGCGGACATCGGCGGACCCAGCACCGCGCAGGTCGGTCTTCGGGTCGGCCAGGGCGGCCGCCCAGACCTGCTCCCCTTCATCGCACAAGACCCGAATGTCAAGGCGAGTTCGGCTCAGCCCCTCACCCCTGCTCCCCAACGGGCGGAAGGTTCCATCCCCGAGGCCATACAGGGGGATGAGCGACGTACCCGCCTTGGTGAGCACAAGCATGTCTGGGATACCGTTCGCGTTCAGATCTGTCACGGCGAGGATCGACGGAGCAGATCCTGAAGGAAGCTTGATCTCTGCCCGTTCGAAGCGTCCTCCGCCCGCGCCCAGGTAGATCTCGACTGCGTCTGCAGCCGGATGGGCCAAGGCGAAGTCCAACCTCCCATCTCCGGTGAAGTCGCCACTGGCGATCCCCAGTGGGTGATCGTACACAGGCGAGGGCCCCGGAAGCCGGATGGGCGTGGGAGAAGCGAACGAGGGCATGCCGAGCGGGGACACCTCGGCCAGCCCTCTGAGCAACACGATCTCGCGAGAGCCCGCTACAACCAGATCGAGTATCCCGTCGCCGGTGAAGTCACCGCTGGCGATCGCCCGCGGATCCTCCACGGCGCTGATCGAGGCCCTTCTGAGTTCCCGAACCAGCGGATCCCAGAGAAGCAGCTCGACCGTCCCCGCCCTCCTGTCAGGACGGTCCACCCCCACCATGACGATCGGCGTACGTGTCCGCCCCTCTGTATAGGTAGACACGTGGAGAAACCTCGGCACGAAGCGCTCCCCAGGTTCCCCAAGCACGACTTCGCCGAACAGCTCGCGTCGACCCTCCCCCATGTCCAGGTAGACCCTGAGCCAGCCCGTCTGGGCGTTGAGCACGATGAGTTCCTCGGTTCCATCCCCGGTGAGATCGTGCGCGGCCACCTGAACAGCGTGAGGAAGCAAGGGGGGGGGCAGTTCAGGCCACAGCTCGATGCCCTTTAGGGCGTCCGTCGATGTTGCACGGGGGTTCGCCGCACTCCCAACGTCGGTGAACCGTTCCCCGTCGAGGATCCCGACCCTCTCCAGGTCGACGCCCCGAAGATCGAACAGGTAGTTCACATCACGACCCGCCGCCACCACGCGTCCGCCGGCCGCAGCCACGGAAGTCGGTTGCCGAACAGCGAGTTGGACGTAGCTCTGATCGTCGAGCAGCACTTCCTTGTACAGGAAGGCTTCGCTCTGAGGACTCACGAGTCCGTGTTCGGTGACCTTCAACACGGCGACCGTGCTCAGCGTGCCGGGCAGCCGCGCCAGAAAGCGCTCGACCTGGGCATCGATCGTCTGCGAAGGATAGTGCGCCACCGTGCCGAGCGCCTCACGTATGGCCGCCTCGGCTGCGTCGCGCACGACCCCCGTGCGTACACCCTCCAAGAGTAGGATGATCTCGTCACGCCCATCACCGTCGAGATCCTGCAGCGCCACACTCACGGGGACTCCGTAGAGCGGTATCCCGTCGGCGGGCGTCACCTCCGAACCCAGCATCACCTGTCCTGCAAGCAGCAGGAGCATCGCCACACAGACAGAAAACCAAAGGCGCTTGCCCATCAGGATCATCCTCCCCGGTCGGCGTTCGAGTGTCATCACGCCCCCTCTCGCACTCGCTCTGCACCGTCTCCGGACGCCTGCACAGTTGCAGTTGCGATCAGAACGGCACCTTGGAAGC
>PWTC01000093.1 GCA_003563005.1 Candidatus Acetothermia bacterium | reverse complement strand
CTGGGGCGGCGGTCATCAAGAGCCATCACAACGTGGGGGGGCTGCCCGAAGAGCTTGGCTTCGAGCTCCTGGAGCCGCTCAGGCTTCTGTTCAAGGACGAGGTGCGCGAGGTGGGCCGTGTACTTGGACTGCCTGACGCCATCCGCCTGCGCCATCCATTTCCTGGTCCAGGACTGGCGGTTCGCGTCCTGGGGGAAGTCACACCGGAGGCGCTCGCGCTCCTGAGACGGGCCGATCATGCGTTCATCGAGGCGCTTCGGGAAGAGGGACTCTACGGCGATGTGTGGCAGGCATTGGCCGTGCTGACCCCGCTGCGGAGCGTAGGCGTCGCCGGAGATGGACGGCGCTACGGATATGTCCTTGCGCTGCGAGCGGTGACGAGTGTCGACGGCATGACTGCCGACTGGGCACGGCTACCCCACGCGTTCCTCGATCGCGTGGCCGGCAAGATCGCACGGCAGGTGCCTGAGATCGGTCGGATCGTCTACGACATCACCAGCAAGCCTCCTGCGACCATCGAGTGGGAGTAGACGGAAGTCTTGCGGTACGCTCAGCTCGGATCGGCCAGGTCCTTGAGGGCGGGCATGCGCCCTGCGTCGAGGTAAGATCGGATCGTAGCCATCGTCCGGACCATCACACGGAGATTGTGCGCCGTGGCCAGGGGGTAGAACGCGAGCTCTCCGGACCGAAGGAGATGGTGCAGGAATGCGCGAGAGTGCTGTGTGCAGGTCGGGCAGTCGCAGGTGGGGTCGACGGAGGAGGGATCCCGACGGAAACGGCTTGCCCGTATGTTGATCCGTGTGCTCGGGTCACGTAAGGAGAGCAAGCTTCCGTTCCTTGCCATGCGCGTGGGCCCAGCGCAGTCGAACGTGTCCATCCCCCGCCTGACCGCCTCCAGGATGTCCTCTACCGTACCGATCCCTAGCAGATGCCGCGGGCGTTCGTAAGGCAATGCGTCTACGCACCAGGAGATGATCCGGTACATGTCCTGCTTGGTGCGCCCCAGCGAGCCTCCGATGGCGATCCCGGGGAAGCCCATGCCCGCGATCGTGGCCGCGGAGTGCCGTCGGAGGTCCTCGTACACGCCACCTTGGACGATGCCGTACAGCACTTGCCCAGGGTTGGGCCCCTGGCCTTCAGTTTCCCGCCACGTGGTCAGCGCCCGCTCGGCCCACCGGTGGGTCCGCTCGCAGGCGGCTTGTGTGTAGGCGCGGGGATGGTAGGGGGAGGTGCACTCGTCGAGGGGAAGCACAACATCCGCACCCAACAGGCGTTGGGTGCGGATGACTGACTCGGGGGTGAACGTCACCCAAGCCCCGTCGAAAATCGAGCGAACGCGGGTGCCTGCTTCATCGAGGCGCACGAGCGATGTGCCGTGGACGCGTGGGACCCCGTCGCCGGGGAACGCCGATGCCAGTTTGCCCACCCCGTGCTCCTTGCCCGCGCCGAGGCTGAACACCTGGTAGCCCCCCGAGTCGGTCATCCACGGGCCGCTCCAGCCGCTGAACCCGTGCAGGCCGCCGAGATCTCGAACCAGCTCTGGGCCGGGGCGCAGCGTAAGGTGATAGGTGTTTCCGATCAGCGCCTGGACGCCGAGCGCACGGACCTCACCGACTCCGAGCGCTTTCACCGTCCCCCGTGTGGCCACGGCCACAAACGCGGGCGTGTGGAGGGTGCCGTGGGCGGTGTGCAGCCGCCCCCGGCGCGCGTCGCTGCCCGGAACGGTGGGACCCGGGGTGAAGTGCGGCGTGGGCTCAGCAAACGCCTGTGCGCTCACCCTTCCCAATCGTGCAGATCCCACACGAACACACGGCGGTCCCCGCCGCCGCTGGCGAGCCATCGGCTGTTAGGGGAGAAGGCCACACTCCACACGTTGTCCTCATGGGCTTCCAACGTGGCTCGCAGCCTCCCATCGAGCGGATCCCACAGGCGGATCGTGTGATCTTGGGAAGCGCTTGCCAGCACGGATCCGTTGGGAGCGAAGGCGACGGACCATATGCAGCCGTCGTGCCACAGTCCATGGCGCCGCTCGCCGAAGATCTCGAGCCATGCGGATGTGTCCCAGGCCTGCACGATCTTCCCGGTGCCGATGATCAGCAGGAACCCATCGGGAGAGAAGGTTACGGTCCAGGCACGCACTCTGGTGGACACGTGGACGATCTCCCCCGTCTCCAGGTTCCACAGTACGGTTCCGTCGAATCCGCTCGATGCGGCCAGGGTACCGTCGACGGACACGGCGAGGTTCCGCACGAAGCTGGTGTGCCCTTCGTCGGAGCGCCAGACGGGCACCTCCGCCCCCACGGGCCAGAGGACCACCTCGCCGGAGGCCGTACCTATCAGGACCTGTTGCCGATCAGGCACAAAGGCCGCCGCCATGACATTCCCGAGGAACGGTCCGATGCTCCCCACCTTCTCCTGCGTGGCCACCTCCCACAGATCGACCCGACCTCCCGTTCCCGTGGCGACTAGCTTTCCATCCGACGAGAAGGAGACGCTGTACACGTGCTGCATTGGCATGGGGAAATCGCCAATGTGCTCCCAATCGGGCACCGAGTACAGCTGCACGCCTCCCTGCACCGCGACCGCAAGGGACTCCCCAGACGGGGAGAAGGCAACATCGTTCACAACATGGCGGAAACGATCGACTTCCTGTGGCCCGATCCCGGTTGCGGTGACGCTCAAGACGGCAACGCCCAACATCAGCATCCACCCGATTCGCATGGTGTTCCTTTCTCTACGCTCCCGCATCGTTCCCCGCGGGTGCACGGCGGCGCACGATCAGTGTGCGCCCTTCCTGGCGGAGGACCACCACCGGGTCGCCCGCATGTATCGCCTTCTCCCCTTCCCCCCGCGCGTGCCAGTACTCGCCGTGCACGTGGACCCATCCCTCGGGGGTGAGGTCGTCCTTGGCCACTCCGGCCAGTCCCTCCATGGTCGTCATCGCCCTTCCGGGTCGTCGCTGGGCCAGGAGTCCTTTTGAGGCGATGAACAGGAAGATCGCGGTCAGCACGGTCACCGTGACGGCGATGGTCGCCCAGGAAAGCCCGAGGACGGGTGTATCGAGTTCGAAGAGCGAAAACGACCCCAGGACGAGGCCGACGAGGCCCCCAAGGGTCAGGATGCCGTCCGTAGGCGTGAATGCATCGAGCACCATGAGGGAGACCCCAAAGAGGATCAAGCCCACGCCGACGAAGCTGAACAGAAGAACCTGAAGACCGAGGAGCGCCAGAAGGAGCGAGATGCCACCCACCGCGAACCCGATCCCGATCCCGGGGGAGAAGAACTCGTAGATCAGCCCGTAGAGGCCCAACATGAGCAGTATGTAGACGAGATTGGGGTTCGCCAGCATGGAGAACAGCCGCTCCCGCACCCCCATGGGGACCGTGCGGAGCTCCAGGGTGGCCGTGCGCAGCACACGGCCGTCGGGAAGCTCCCAACCGTCCAAGGCGATCAGCAGACCCTCGACGGAGTCGGCCTTGAGGTCGATGACACCGAGCTCGAGCGCCTCACTGGCGGTGGCGGTGGCCGACTTACGCACCGCTTCCTCGGCCCAGGTTGCGTTTCGGCCGCGCAGTTCGGCGATCGAGCGGAGGCGCGCCACGGCGTCGTTCACCGCCTTCTCGACCGTCGCGGACTCGGTCTCCTCGCCGGTAAGTGCGACCGGGTGTGCGGCTCCGACACTGGTCCCCGATGCCATGGTCGCCACGTCGGCCGCGTACACGATGAACGTGCCGGCAGAGGCCGCCCGTGCCCCGGGTGGCCCGACCCAGACTACAACGGGAACGGGGGAGTTGAGGATAGCTGCCACCATCTCCTGCGTCGCGCTGTCGAGGCCCCCGGGGGTGTCGAGCCTGATGAGAACAAGATCGGCGGCTGCCTGTTCTGCCTCGGCGAGCGCCCGGACTACGTAGCCGCTCGTGGCGGGGTTCACTGTGTCGGCGAGG
>PWTC01000090.1 GCA_003563005.1 Candidatus Acetothermia bacterium | reverse complement strand
TTCCCCGAGGACATCCAGGATGTGATCGTGGCAGCGATCATCGAGCACATCCGCGGGGATGGCTTCGACCTGTGGAGCAGCCGCAGGTTCTATGCCTGGTCGGATGTTGAGGAGATCGACGACTCCTACTACGACGCGTATCGCGAGATGGTTGGGCGGCCTGTGCCCAGCCGCTGAGGTCCAGCATCTAGGAGGCTGACCGTGGGGGGCAGGGTCCCCCACGGTCGGTCCATACATGACCGAACCCTATCTGAGGATCGAGAAGCTGACCAAGGTCTACGAGCGGGGACAGGTTCTCGCTCTGGACGCGCTTTCCTTGGACGTCGAGAAGCGCGAGTTCCTCGTGGTGATCGGCCTCTCCGGCTCCGGGAAGTCGACGTTGCTTCGATGCATCAACCGCCTCATCGAGCCCACTTCAGGGCGGATCATGCTCGGGAGCGTCGACCTTACTAGGCTATCGCCCGAGCGGATGCGCAAGATGCGACGAAGGATGGGCATGATCTTCCAGCATTTCAACCTAATCCGCAGAGCTCCGGTGATCACGAATGTTCTGACTGGGCGCCTCGGGTACATGCCGGGATGGAAAGCCATGCTTGGCATGTTCTCTAAGGAAGATCAGGACCGAGCTTTGGAGAGCCTTGAGCGCGTGGGTCTCCGCGAGAAGGCGTACGTGCGCGCCGACGAGCTCTCGGGAGGGCAGCAGCAGCGTGTGGGCATCGCCCGAGCGCTGATGCAGGAGCCGGAGATCCTCCTTGCCGATGAGCCCGTGTCGGCGCTCGACCCTGCCACCTCGCACTCCATCATGCAGTACCTGGAGTGGATGAACCGGGAGCGTGAAGTAACGGTGCTCGCCAGCCTGCACTTCCTGTCGCTCGCACGTCGCTACGGCACGCGCATCGTGGCGTTGAAGGACGGCCAGCGCGTGTTCGATGGCCCTCCTGCCGAGATCGACAACGCGAAGTTCAAGGAGATCTACGGCGAGGATGCCGAGGAAGTCGAGGTCCGCTGAGGCCATGGCCAAGCCCTTGAGTTCACGGCTCGCTGGCTCCGGCGTCACGCTCAAGGCCCGCGCACTTTCCTTCTTCATCGACTGGGTCGTCTGGGGCTACATCGCCTACGGGGTCATGTTCTTCCTGAACTACTACTGGTACACGGTGCACGTAGACTGGTGGGGGACCCTAACGCTACCTACCTGGGGATGGCCACTGGTCGTGCTGGGAACGTTGGAGATGGCCGGACTCTGCCGAGCGCTGGGCAGGAGCCTAGGGAAACGCGCCTTGGGGCTCAACCTGGTCGGCGAGCACGGGCAGCGCCTCAGGAGAGGGCAGAGGATCTACCGATTCCTTCTCTGGAATATCACGCTTCCCATCCAGCCGATCCTATACGCACTGCGGCGCCCCCTGCTACACGAACGTCGCTCGAGCACACAGCTTGTCCACTCTCCGAGGGCCCCGGGGGTGAAGGGGAAGTCTTCACTCTTGACTCAGTGGGGCATCATGGCCGTGTTCCTGTGCGTGTTCACGGTTTGGCTTGGGTGGCTGATCACCGAGATCAACGTCCCTGTTTTGATCAGCCGTGCGCCCACGGCGGGCAGGATCTGGAGCCAGATGGTGAGCCCCGACTTTCGCTACTTCATCGAACCTGATCCCGTGTTCGCGCTGAGAGGGCTCTCCTACTCGATCCTGAATCTGATGGTGGTCACCATCTTCATGGCGCTTCTGGCAACGATCCTAGGCGCCATCTTCGCCCTTCCGGTCTCTTTTGCGGGTGCGCGGAACATCATGGGGCACAACGCTCTGGGCTGGGCGGTGTACGCGGTTGTGCGTGGACTGTTCAACGTGTTCCGCTCGATCGAGACGGTGCTGTGGGCGTTGGTGTTCGCTGTGTGGGTGGGTTGGGGCACGCCGTTTGCGGGTGTTCTCGCGCTTACCGTTCACACCATCGCCGCCCTGGGCAAGCTTTACTCCGAGCAGGTCGAGTCGATCGACCCGGGGCCTCTGGAGGCGATCGTTGCGGTGGGGGGCTCCCGCTGGCAGGTGATACGCTACGCCGTGCTCCCTCAGGTGGTGCCTAGCTTCTGGGCGTTTACTCTCTACCGTTGGGACATCAACGTCCGCATGTCCACCATCATCGCCCTGGTGGGCGGGGGCGGCATCGGCGACATGTTGTTCTACTACAAGAACGAAGGGTTGTGGAGAATGGTTGGCGCGGTTGTCATCGTGATCGTGGCTGTGGTCTGGTCCATGGATTACATAAGCGGGCGCCTCAGGGAGAGGATCGCCTGATGCAGGGATATCCGGAAGGCTATCTGAGCGAGCGTCCACGATGGACCACTCCAGCAGGACTGGTCAACCTTATCGGCGGTCCGCTGGGCCTGGTGGGGCGGCGCCTGTCCATGATACTGCTCGACATGGCGGCAGTGGCGCTCCTATGGGTCCTCGTCACCTACGCCTTCCTGTGGTACGTCCACGGGGACATCGGCTACACCGTCATCCCGTGGTGGCTGTTTGGGCTGTTCGTCTTCGAGCTTGCGGCCGCGTGGAACAGCTTTGGCGTGGCACCAAGCCAGAGGCTCTCCGGCGTTCATCTCGTCCCGTCCGAGGGTGGGAGGATGACCGTCTGGCATCGGCTGTTGCACTTCCTCGCTTGGCACGTGAGCGTGTTGCCGATCGTCGGACTGCTGGGAAGACGGCCGTGGCATGAGCGGTTGAGCGGAACGCGCACGAAACGCGTGGAGTCGGGAGCGATCAAGCCTGCTCCGTGGTACCGGACTTCTGTAGGGATCTACGCGGCTGTGATCCTCGTCGTCGTTGTGGTGGCGGCGCTGGGCGTTACGGTGAGCATGGCCAACCTACGTCGACTGGTCACAGATGCCTGGCGGGCGGGGAACATCTGGCGGGCTTTCTTCAGTCCCGACACCACGATTCTGCAGACGGTCGTGCGCGACCTCTTGGTCACCTTCTTCATGGCAGTCTTGGCCACTGCCTTCGCTGTAGTAGTGGCCGTCCCGCTGAGCTTCCTGTCGGCAAGAAACCTCATGAAGGGTCCGGTGGGCAGGTCCGTGTACACCGCGCTTCGGGGAGCGATGAGCATCACCCGCTCGATCGAGCCGATCGTCTGGGCCATCGTCTTCCTCGTTTGGGTCACGGCAAGGCGAGCTCCGTTCGCAGGCGTGCTAGCGCTCGTCGTGCACTCGATCGCCGATCTCGTCAAGCTCTACGCCGAGCAGCTCGAGGGCATCAACCCCGGGCTTCCCGAGGCGATCACCGCCACGGGCGGCGGCCGGTTGGCGGTACTGCGGTACGGTGTCCTCCCACAGATCATCAACCCATACATCTCGTTCACCCTGTACCGCTGGGACATCAACATTCGCATGGCCACCGTGGTCGGTGTGGTGGGGGGAGGTGGCATCGGGCAACGTCTCTACGCGTACCTCCAGGGGCACATGTATTCGCAGGCTGGGACCGCGATGCTGCTGATCGTGGTGCTCGTCTGGGCGATCGACTACCTCTCCAGCCGCATCCGTGCGAAACTGGCCTGACTCCAGACGGTGCCGGGGAAGAGGCGCCGTCGCTATTTGAGTTCTCCATTGACCACGCTTCGAGAGGATGCGTATAATCATTTACCATGGTCGCCAAGGGGACCTGCGGACAAGACCGTGCGCGCAGTGCGCACGTGTCGCTCGCTTGCTTGGCCATCCCTGCCGTGGAGACCGGACCGGAGTTCCCGGCGCATGGTTGCCCTTCAACACCCTTGGGGAGCGACGTGAAGGTGCGGGCTGTGGCCTGCTGGGGGAGCGCCGGTCCCTGAGGAGAGTACAGGCACGACGACGGCCGGATCAGGCCGCAGGGGGCGGCCAAGCCAGGTCGAGCTTCGTGGCAAGGCTTTTCGTGACTCCTGCCGAACTGTGGAAGGAGGTGATGTCTCGGAGGAACGTGGGTTGAGCTAGGAGTTCCGAAG
>PWTC01000063.1 GCA_003563005.1 Candidatus Acetothermia bacterium | reverse complement strand
CGGGGATCGTCGCCCAGGCGCTCGTCCCCGGAGGGGTCTTCTACATCATGGAGTCCCACCCTATCTTGAACGCGCTCGAGGAGACGGCGCCAGGGGTCTTGTCGTTCAGGTATCCGTACTTTCACCGGCCCGAGCCCATGCGTGAAGAGGCTGGCGGGCCCGATTACGCCGATCCCTCGCACCGGCTTCAGCACCCCTCGCACGAGTGGACGTGGGGACTGGGCGAGTTCTTCGGCGCGCTGATGAAAGCTGGTCTTCAAATCCAGCAGTTCAAAGAGTACAACCGGTTGTTCTTCCAGCGATACCCGAGCATGACCTCCGAGGATGGGCGCTGGTACCGGCTTCTCGAGCGTGTCGGCGAAGTCCCGCTTCTGTTCACCTTGCGGGCGGGGAAGCCTCGCTCCCGCTAGGCCCTGCGCCGCGACATCTGACGGCCGCGTAAGCCAAAGTCCATCGTCGGCTCGGGTCTTGCGACGGTGCCGGTATGCAGGTGGCACCTCGGCGGGTATTCTGGTGACGAGCGTTCTGTGGGGGTGAAGACGGATGCCGAGGTCCAAGCGAGCCAAGGGGATGACCGCGAACGAAGAGCTACGGGCACTGGCAGCGGGCGCGCTTGTCGGCTCGGTCGCCACGACGGTCCTCGGCGTGGGTCTCTTCGGGCTTGGGATCTACGTATCGTCGGTCATGTCCGCAGCAGAGCGGAGCGGTGCCACCCTCCATCCGGCGTACGACCTGGTACGGCTGTTCCCGTTCGTGATGGGCGGGTTCGCGCTGCTCGCCGCCCTGAACGAGTGGCGCACAAGGAGGAGCCTTCTCCGCATTCGGGCGAAGCTAAGGTGTGAGCCGGAAGGCAACAGCAGAAGGCGCACACGATGATCCCCAGATGGGAGGCGCATTGTATGGCCCGTTGGAGACGCTGTTCACGGGATACACAGCTAGGAGCATCTTCTTCCCGGCAAAGCCATCATAGAGTACCGGACGCGTCGGGCGAATGCTCGATCTCTTGCGCAAGCGGCTCGGTCCCGGCCGAGTACGCATCGATGATGCGGTTCACGACATACCTGGCTGCCGGACGTGGTTGCGAATTGCCATCCCCACCATGGCCTCCATCCCGAAGCGTTCGTAGAAAGGGCGCATCTCCTCCTCTGTGCACAGATCCACCATGTACAACCGTTCGAGTCTCTCCATCATGAGCCTCATCAGCTGTGTGCCGATCCCTCTTCTCTGGTAGGAGGGCAGTACCTCGAGGAGCGAGATGTAGGCGGAGAGGACCCGATCGGTCAACGCGGTGATGAACCCCACGACGTTGCCGGTCTGATCATCGATGGCCAGCACGATCTCGTCGCTTTCCGCGAGCAGCCTGAGGTGTGTCTCGGGGGAAGGCGGATTGAGCCAGCCCACGAAGAAGCCGCGGAGATTGCCCGCGGTGATGCCTTCCGTAGTGCGCGTATACCGGATCATCAGGCCTCCCTCACCGTTGTCTCTCCCTCCAGACCGCTCACACCTCGCCTCAACGGCGGGAGGGCCGCCACCCACGTGAGCAACACGCACGTCATCGTGAATGGCACCGCCGAGTGTACCAGGAACTCCCAGCAGGCAAACTCTGTCATCCCCATGATGCCGCGCAGGAGTTGGGCGCATTAGGGAAGATGCAAGCCTCCCATTGGAACCCTCGGGTATCAGATCTACGGAATAGCTCCCCTCCTCAGATCTTCGCAAGCGACTTCCGTGTTACCTGAGTCATGTCTGCGTAGGGTCCCCCAAGGTGCGGGCGTGGTAGGATGGAGGGGGAGGTGAGTTCGATGAGAAGTCTACTCTTCGCAGCGGTGCTGGCAATGACGATGGGGTTCTTGGCGCCCGCCGAGGAACTGGGCGGGATTCCTACGGCTTGGACGGGGGATTACGTGTACCTCGTCTACGAGCTGATCCAGGATCCGCCCCCGGACTTCGCGACACGGTACAGGATGACCTTCAGCATCGAGTTCTCGACGCGTCCGGACGGGACGCACCAGGCGCGCATCGAGCTCGAAGGCGCGTTCCCAGCTGGGCCCCCGGGGGTCGGACTTGACCGTGCCCTGTCGCTCATGTTGTATAGCCCAATGATGGGTCTCTGGTCTGCCTATCTGGACATGGTGGAACCCCCGCTCGTCCCTGGGGAGACCTATGAACTGCGTCCGCCAGCCCATTACGCTGACATGCCCCCCGAGCTCGCCGTCCCCATGCCTCAGGGTAGGCTGGAGATCGGTGAGGAGGAACTCGAGGTGGCCGGCGTCATCGCAGTCGAGGCCACGTTGATCGCCGTCGACGAGCTTCACGGGGAGGAGACCGAGATTGCCGTTAGGCTAGCACTTCCCAAAGATCCGATCCTACCCTATCCGGTGTGGGTACGGCCGCCTGCGGACGACCCGTCGGCCGCCTGGGTGTCCGAGGTCAAGCTGATCGCGTTCCGCCTTCAACCCCCACCGCCTACGATCACCGTGCAGCCGGGGGAGTCGATCCAGGCGGCCATCGACGCCGCGCCCGAGGGCGCGGTGATCGAGCTCGAGGAGGGTTCCTGGGAGGAGAACCTCACAATCGACAAGAGCCTCACCCTCAGAGCGGCTGAGATAGAGCCCGAGCCACGGGCAGTCATCAGATCTACCCGAGTGGGCTGGCCTGTGATCCGGATCGCAAGCGATGAGCCCATCGAGGTGACCGTCTCAGGGCTCAAGATCGCTGGAGCGTTCGGAGTGTGTTACCAGTGGGAACCCGATCGGATCTGTGCTGATGGTATCTCCGTCCACGGCAAGACAACGGCAACCATCGAGAACAACATGATCAGGGGCAACGAGCGTTATGGCATCGGAATGCTGGACAAGTCCGAGGTCAGCATAGAGAACAACATCATCAGTGACAACGGGCGTGATGGCATCGGGATGGGGCACTCAGCCCAGGCCACGATCGCCAACAACACCATCAGTGACAACTCCAGTGGCATCATGATGTGGTCCTCTTCGCAAGCCACCATTGCAGTCAACACCATCGCTGACAACGAGAATCTTGGCATCGGGATGTTGGAGTCTTCTCAGGCCACGATCGAGAACAACACCATCAGCGAAAACTGGTTTGGCATTGTGATGTGTGATCCCTCCCATGCCATGATCGCCAATAACACCATCAGTGATAACACACGTGACGGCATCTGTATGAGAGGTTCAGCTCAGGCCACGATCACCGACAACGTGATCCGGGGCAACGAAGGCCACGGCGTGGCCCTCGGGGAACGCCCGTGCATCGATCAGGACGAGACGTTCACCGGCTTCGTCACCGGCAGGGGCAACATCGGCGGGGGGAACGCCGAGGGCGACGCGTGCCCAGAGGACATTTCGTTCCTGTTCACCGAGGAGGGCGGCGAGCTGGACCGTCGGGAGTGAGGAGGGGGACGCGGCCCTGTGGCTGAAGAAAGGGATAGAGGAGGTACGCGTGACGGAACAAGGGAAGCTCATCCGCGGTTGGGTCGCGGTGTTGGCGCTTCTGGCAGGGGCAGGGCTGGCGGCGGTGGCGGAGTGCACGGTCACCGTGGAGCCGGGTGCGTCCATCCAAGCGGCCATCAATGCGGCCAGTCCTGGTGATGTGATCTGTCTGGCGGAAGGTGAGTGGGAAGAGAATCTGGTCATCGAGAGGAGCATCACCCTACGGGGATCAGAAGACGGCAGCACGATCCGGGGTCACAAGGCGGATACCCCTGTGCTTCGTGTGTATACACCTGACGAACAGAGGCTTGAGGTCGTCGTGCAGCATTTGGATGTGACGGGGGGGCGTGGTTCGAACGGGCATGGGATGCTGGTCGATGGGTCAGCCGCCGCTCGGATCGAGAATTCGGCCGTCACAAGCCACGATGGTCACGGTCTCCACGCAAGCCACTCCGCCCAGATGATCATCGAGGGATCGACCATCGCTGACAACCAGAAGTTTGGAGTACTCGG
>PWTC01000112.1 GCA_003563005.1 Candidatus Acetothermia bacterium | reverse complement strand
TGCCGTGGGAGAAGGAGACGAACTACCCTCACTCCGGTTCTATCGGCGTTTGCACAAGGTGTCATCGACTCGGTGACCGAGCTCCCGGCGGCTGGCCGGTCAGCGGAAGAGGCGACGCGGGCGCGCGCTCAGATCCCCGGGGCGTCGATACGGGCGAGGTGCTCTACGATCCTCCTGGTGAGTTCTGCGTCCGCACGGGCCCGATGCAGCGGCACCGGGATCTCCAGCCCGCACCGGCGTGCGGCGGTCTCCAGGCGAATCCACCGCCAGTCGCCCGACCGCGCGTCCCACTCTCCGTTGTGCTTGGCGAACAGCTTCATGGCACACACCCACACAGGTTCCTGCCCCGGCGGCCAGGCCATTTCAAGTCGCGCCTGCACGGCCGACTGCGTGAGCAATCTTAGGTCGAAGGCGGCGTTATAGGTGACCACCGTGCGCCCGGCGAGCGCAGCCCGTAGCGCCGGCCACACCTTCGCGAACGTCGGCGCCCCAGCCAAGATCATATCGCTGATTCCGTGCACGGATTGGGCCCCGAAGGAGACGGGCCGCGTGGGTTGCACCAGCGTGTCCAGGAGGACTGCCCCATCGGCGGCCAGCACGGCCACCTCACAGATCTCGTCCCACACCTCCAGCCCAGTGGTCTCCGTATCCAGGAACACCGGGTCCCGTGACAGCAGTTCTTTCGCCTCGATCAACGGTCCGTCACTTCCTTCCTCAGCGCTCCAGCCGTGCGCGCTCCTCACAGTCAGTGTACCTGAAGCCACGCGCCCCATCGCCAGAGCTGCCCGACGGGTCCACACTATATGCGGGGCTCCCCGGTCGCTGTACGCAGCAGACGTGTGTAGAACGCCCCCATCGCCCCGAGATCCTCGATCGACAGGCGCTCGTTCGTGCCATGGATGCGACCCGTGTCGTCCGGGTAAAGGACCAAAGGGGAGAAGCGGAACACGTGCGGGCACAAGCGCGTGAAGTACCGCGCGTCGGTGGCCCCGTTGACGAGGTTGGGCGCCACCCTGACCTGCGGGTAGACGGCCTGGATCGCATCGGAGAGGGTCGCGTAGGCGCGGCTCGCGAGCGGCGTCATCGGGGTCGGATCCCAGTGTAGTCCGACAGTTCGGATGCGCACGCGTGGGTCGCGGATCAGCCGCCGCACCCGCTCGGTCACGCAGGCGGTCGTCTCGCCGGGCAGGATCCGGAAGTTCACCCTGGCGTGGGCTGCCTGAGCCAGCACGTTGTCCTTCGTCCCCGCCTGCACCATGGTGATCGCGGTGGTGGTGCGTACCAGACTGGCGGTCACAGGCGCGCGGGCCATCATGCGCGCCACTACGGGGCGGAAGAGCCACTGGTTGGCCACCGCCGTCTTGGTCACAAACGGCATGCCCTTTCCCAGCTCCGTAAGCAGGCCTGTGACCGGTTGTCCTAGCCGCACCGGGAAACGACGGCGCTCCAGGCGAGTAAGGGCCCGGGCCAGGATCCCCACGCTCGTCTCAGCTGGCGGCATCGCGGCGTGGCCTCCCTCCCCGGTAACCCTAAGCTCGAGGGTGAGGTAGCCCTTCTCCCCGTGCCCCACCAAGGCCACCGGCCCGACCTCCGTGCCGACCGGCGGCCGGGCCACGATCGCCCCGCCCTCGTCGAGTACCCACGCAGGTCGCACACACCGCTGCTCGAGCAGAGCGACGATCGCCCCCGCACCTCGCTGCCCCGAGACCTCCTCGTCGTGCCCGAAGGCCAAGAGCACCGTACGCCGAGGACTGAATCCCTCTTCCAGCAGGCCCTCGACCGCATGGAGCACAGCGACCACGGTGCCCTTCATGTCCATGGTGCCCCGCCCCCAGACGTAGCCGCCGTCCACTTCACCGGAGAAGGGAGGGTGCGTCCAGTCACCCTCGGTCCCCGGTTCGACGGGCACCACATCCAGATGACCCATCAGCACCACGGGATCGAGCGAAGGGTCGCTCCCGGGCCATGTGTAGAGCAGGCTGTGCCTGTTGACCACCTCGCGCTGCAGTGCAGCGTGGATGCGCGGGAAGCGCGCCCCGAGCTCACCGTGCAGGTCATCGAACGCCTGAGCGTCCATCCGATCCGGGTCCTCGTGTGAGATCGTGGCGCACCGGACCAGCGCAGCCAGAGTCTCGGCCATCCGCTCTGGATGAGGTCCGGAGGGTCGTTCAGGTTCCTCCGTCGGCGGGGCCGGTCGAAGCCGAAACGCACGCGCGAGCAGCAACCCCAAGAGCGCCACCACAGCCGCCGGCACGATCCACAACATGAACACCTGGTCTCATCCACCTTTCTGGCCCAGGCCACTTGAGCAGGCCAGGTCTCAGCTCGCGCAGTCCGGGACAGCTCCTCCTGGACCGGCGCGGAACTCCGATCGATCTCCCAGGGCGCGTACGCTCAGAAGTGCCAGAACAGAGCGATCAGCGGCACCGCCACGGCCACCACGATGATCTCCAGCGGTAACCCCATGCGCCAGTAATCCCCGAACCGATATCCTCCCGGGCCCATCACCAGCGTGTTCGATTGGTGCCCGACCGGGGTGAGGAACGCGCACGACGCCCCGACCGCCACGGCCATGAGGAAAGGATCGACCGAGACGCCCAGCCCCCGGGCGATGGCGATCGCCACCGGGGCCATGAGGACCGCGGCAGCAGCGTTGTTCACCAAGTCCGAGAGAAACATGACGCCAACGAGCACGATGGCGAGCGAGGCGACCGGCGGCAGCCCTCCGGCGAGTGCCAGGACTCCGTCTGCCCCCAGCTGAGCGGCACCTGTCGTCTCAAGCGCACGGCCCACGGGGATCATGGCGCCCAGGAGCACGATGATCGGCCAGTCGATGGCGGTGTAGAGCTCCCGCAGCGAGACGAGCCCCACGAGCACGGTAGCCACGGCCGCGGCGATAAAGGCCACCTGTACCGCGAGAAGGCCAGTGGCAGCGAAGGCCAACGCCATCCCGAACACCCCTACCGCCAAGAGGATGCGCCGTGGCCTCCCAATGCGTAGCGACCGCTCGGCCAGCGGCAGGCAACCCAGCGTAGGCAACGCCTCCTGGAGCGCATCCTCACGACCCTGAAGCAGAAGCACATCTCCAGCTCTCAGGCGAAGCTGGCTCAACCGCTGGCGGACGCGCGCCCCGTGGCGGGCCACCCCGAGCAGGTTGACCCCGAAACGTCGTCGCAGATTCAGACTGCTCGCCGTACGCCCCTCCATCAAGCCGCCAGGGTTCACCACCGCCTCCATGACGGAGACCTCTTCCGAGCCAAGCTCCTCCTGACCTACCCGCTTGGGCTCCTCCTCGCTACCGACGAGCTCCAGCCCGGTCGCATCCATGACCGAGGTCAACTCCTCGGGATCGGCCTCCACCACAAGCACATCTCCCTCGCGGACGAGTTCGTACGGCGAAGGTGCGGCGTGGCGCCACTCGCCGCGCACGAGGCCCACCGCGCTCGCCTCGGTCTCCGAGATGCGACCAAGATCGCCCAGCGGTTTCCCCACCAGAGCCGAGCCCTCGGGCACGGAGAGTTCGGTCAGGTAGTCCTCCATGGCGAACATCTCCTCGGTTCCCGCGCCCCCTTTGCGCTCGGGCAGCAACCTCCATCCCACGAGGGACACGAACACAAGGCCCGCCAAGGCAACCCCTGCGCCCACCGGCGCGAAGTCGAACATGCGGAACGCCTCGCCCCCCAGTTCACCGCGGAAGGTGGCGATGATGACGTTGGGAGGCGTCCCGATCAGGGTCATCATCCCCCCCAGCAAGGAGCCGAACGCGAGCGGCATGAGGATCATGGAAGGCGCGTAGCCCCCTTTGCGGGCCAACCGGAGCCCCACGGGCATGAGGAGCGCCAGCGCGCCGACGTTGTTCATGAACCCCGAGCAGAGGGCCACGATGAGCGTCAGAACCGGCACCTGCACGAAGGGGCGTTCACCGACCCGTCCGATCCACTTGGCGATCTGATCCACAAGACCCGAGTTGAGCAGCGCACGGCTCACCACCAGCACAGCTGCCACGGTGATCACCGCCGGGTGGCCGAACCCAGAGAAGGCCTCCGCAGCCGGGACGAGCCCCGCCACGGTGACCACCAGCAGGGCCAGCAGCGCCACGATGTCGTATCGCCACCGCCCCCAGACGAACATGACCAAGGTGCAGGCGAGCACCCCCAGCACGAGCCCCTGCGCGGCCGTCATGGCCGTTCAGCCTAGCGCGCCGCCACCCGGGCGTCAACGCGGCATACGGCCAGAGACAAGGCTCCTTCGCGGGGGGCCAGCCCGACGGCGAGCCGAGGGGAATCGTTTCTTGAACGGATTACCGTCATGCCTATAATGCACACGATTATGCGCGTGTTCTGCACACGCGTCTCACGCACAAAGGCGGTGACATGAGCCAGGAGTTCTCTTACAACGGCAGACCTTGGACGCATCATTACGACCCGGGTGTCCCCGGAGAGGTAAACCCAACACCTGTTCCCCTATGGACTCTCCTCGATCAGGCAGCGCAGTCCTTCCCGCGTCGCGCCTCGCTCCACTTCTACGGGGCGAACATCTCGTACGGAGAGCTCAACCAAAAGGTGAACACGTTCGCCTCCGTGCTGGCGGACCTCGGAGTCCGAAAGGGCGACCGTGTTGCGCTCTACCTCTTGAACAGCCCGCAGTTTGTGATCGCTTACTTCGGCGCGCTCAAGGCCGGAGCGGTGGTGGTGCCGGTCAGCCCGGTCTACTCCAGTTCTGAGCTTGCTTTTCAGCTCCGCGACAGCGAATCGAGCTTCGTGGTCTGCCAGGACGTCCTCTACAAGAACGTCGAGCGTGCGGACGTGTCCCTGAAGGCGGTCATCGTCACCGGTGCGCACGAGTACCTTCCTGCGCTCAAGGGCGTTCTCACCAAGAAGCACCCCATCCCCGAAGGGGACGGGGTGTACAGCTTCCAGAAACTGCTTCGTAAGGGAGGAACCACGCCGCCCGATGTGGAGATCGACCCCGAGGTCGACCTGGCGGCGCTGCCCTACACAGGCGGCACGGCGGCCCAGCCCAAGGGCGTGTGCCTTACCCACGCGAACCTCGCGGCCTGCACCGCACAGCTTCGTGCGTTCTTCCCCACGCTCGTCGAGGGAGAAGAGGCAGTGGCCGCTTCGCTCCCGCTGTACCACATCTACGGACAGGTGGCGACCTTGCTCGTCGGCATCCGCATCGGCGCCACACTGGTGTTGTTCACATCGCTGGATCTAGGACATATTCTGTCCACTATTGAACGGGAGCGGGTCACCGTGTTCTACGGAGTCCCTGCTCTCTACGACGTGCTCAAGGACCACTCGAAGACAATGTGGGTTGACTGGAAGCGGATTAAGCTCATCGTGAGCGGAGCTGACGCGCTGCCGGAGTCGATCGCCTCCGCCTGGGAGGCACGCACGGGCCGGGCCATCATGGAGGGCTTCGGCATGACGGAGACCTCCGGGGTGAGTCACGTGACCCCACCCGGAAAGATCCGCAGAGGATCTTTCGGCGTGCCCATCCCCAACGTGGACGCCGCGGTGGGCCACATGGAGACGAGCGAGCTGCTCCCGGTGGGCGAGGTGGGAGAGTTGCTCCTCGCGGGGCCCAACATCACCTCCGGATACTGGCGCCGAGACGAGGAGAACCGCCGGTCCTTCGTCGAGGTAGACGGTCGTCGCTGGCTGCGCACCGGGGATCTGGTACGCATGGATGAGGACGGTTACTTCTACTACAGCGCGCGCACAAAGGATCTCATAAAATACAAGGGCTTTTCTATCTTCCTGAGGGAGATAGAGGAGGCCATCCTTCAACACCCTATGGTGAAGGCCGCTGGAGTCATCGGCGTTCGCGACCCTAAGATACGGGAGTACCCCAAGGCGTTCGTGGTGCTGCGCCCCGAGGCGCGCGGTCGCATCACCGAAAACGAGATCCGAGACTACTTGAAGGAGAAGCTCGCCCCGTACAAGGTGCCCCGGGTGGTGGAGTTCCGGAGCGAACTGCCCAAGACCGACGTAGGCAAGGTCTCCCGCCGCGAGCTCAGGGAAGAGAGCGAGGCCCTTTGAGCGATCGGTTCTTCGCCGCTAGCGAGCTGGCCAAACGCTTCGGCGGTCTGGAGGCCGTGCGCAAGGTCGGCTTCGAGGTGAGTCCTCACGAGATCGTCGGTCTCATCGGTCCCAACGGGGCCGGCAAGACGACCGTGGTGAAGATGATCATGGGGCTGCTTCAGCCCGACGCAGGACAGATCATCTTCAAGGGTAAGGACATCACCCGTGAGCAGACATGGAAGAGGGTGGTGCACGGCATCACGGGCACTTTCCAGAACAGCCGCCCTATGAAGCGTCTGCCGCTCATCGCCAACGTGATGGTCAGCCTGTACAACCCGCGGGTCCGGCGCCAGGGCGAATGGGTGAAAACCGTGCAAGCGCGCGCCCTGGATGCGCTGGAGTTCGTGGGGCTCTCAGACCTCGCCCTCTCTCCCGCCGCGTCGCTATCCCAAGGGGACCTGAAGCGGCTGGAGATCGCGCGCGCGATCGCCACCGAGCCTGACCTGCTGGTCCTCGACGAGCCGTTCGCAGGGCTCACCCAGTCCGAGACGCGCCTGCTGGGCAATTCGATCCACCGTCTGCGCAAAGGAGGCCGCTTCGGCCGCCTCCACAGCGAGGGCTGCGCCATGATCATCGTCGAGCACAAGCTCTCCGAGCTCATGCGCATCGCCGACCGCATCGTGGTGATGCACTTCGGTGAGGTGATCGCGGACGGACCGCCCGAGGAAGTGGTCCAGGATCCCCGTGTGGTCGAGGTCTACATCGGCCGGGTGCCTCAAGGCAACCGCGAGGAGGTTCAGGGATGACCGCCACCGTCGAAGTACGTGACCTCACCGTGGCCTACGGGCCCGCGTTCATCCTGCACGGAGTGAGCCTCAACGCGCACGACGGAGAGATGATCAGCATGGTCGGGCCCAACGGCGCTGGCAAGACGACGCTCCTCCGGTCCCTCGCCGGCCTTGTCCGTTGGGAGCAGAAGACATCCCGACAAGTGGACGTACACCTCGAGGGGACGATCACATTCCGCGGCCGACGGATCGATCCGCTTCTCCCCCACACGATCGCCGCGCAGGGGCTCGTGCTCTGTCCGGAACGGAGAAGGCCGTTCCGTGAGCTCAGCGTACGGGAGAACCTCCTCGCAGGCGCCTACCTCACCCGGGAGCGCCGGGTGATCGCGGATCAGCTCGCAGATGTATACCGCCTGTTCCCCTTGCTCGAGTCGCGCGCGCGCCAACGCGCCGGGACCCTCTCGGGAGGAGAGCAACAGATGCTCGCCATCGGAAGAGCCCTCATGAGCCGCCCGCACATGCTCCTCATCGATGAGCCGTCCACCGGCCTCGCTCCGCTCGTCAAGGAGCCTCTGTTCGCGCGGATCCGGGAGATCAAGGAAATGGGGATCGGCATCCTTCTTGTGGAACAGGACGCGGCGACCGCCCTTTCGATGGCCACCCGAGGGTACGTGCTCTCGCAGGGGCGGATCGTCGCCGAAGGCCCGGCTGAGGCACTCATGGCCGACGAGGTGGTGCGGCGCTCGTACCTCGGTCTCTAGGAGGCCAGCTCAGTCCTGCACGCGCGGCATGTACGCCGCGTGAAGGCGTTGCGGAGCCGACAGTGCGGGCAGTTCACCTCAAGCCTTTCCCGGACCCAGGTTCCGATGCCCTCCGGCATGAACCGGAGTATCACGAGCACGAGCAAGGCGAACACCAGCATGCGATAAGCGGGGATGGCCCGTAGGTACTCCAGCGCAGGGTAGAGCACGAACACGCCCGTGACTGGACCGTAGATCGTCGCCGCACCGCCGAAGATCGTCCAGATCACGGGTTGAAACGACATGAAGAGGTCGAGGTTGCTCGGGCCGGCCACACGTATGACGTGGGCGTACAAGGCCCCCGCGATGCCGGCAGTGAACCCCGAGAGCACGAACGCCAGGAGCTTGTATCGCACCGCGTTGATCCCCAACGCACGCACCACGACCTCGTCCTCACGGAGCGCATGGAAGATGAGACCGATCCTCGACGACATGAGCTTCCACAGGACGCCCACCGCGGCGAGCATAACCCCCACCACCGCGTAGTACTCGACTAGGCGCGAGGTGGCCAGGCGCGCAATCCGTGTGATCCCCAGCTCACCTCCGGTTAACCCTGGGAACATGAACACAAGCCCGGTGAGCATGAGAGGGAACGCGAGCGTGGCCAGCGCCAGATGGTGCTTGCGCAGTCTAAGGCACGGAATCGCCACAAGGATCCCGGCCGCCGTGGCCGCCAGAGCCCCCAGCGGGATCGCCGCGTGCTGAGGCAGTCCCAGACGCAGGTTGAGCAGCGCCGTCGTGTATGCGCCGACGCCGAAAAACAGCGCGTGCCCGAGGCTGATCTGACCGGCGTAACCCGAGAGAACATCCCAGCTCACCGCGTAGATGGTGAAGATCGCCGTCAGGACGACGACCCGCAGCAGGTACGTGTCTTGTGTCATGAAGGGGAACAGCAGAAGCACCGCCACGAAGAGCACCGCGATGACGCGTGTGGGCAGGGCGAGCACCTCGCTCCTCAGGAAGCGGAACGGAATTTTGAGCCAGTACAACGCTAACCCTCCTCCGCGACGCCCGATCCGAACAGACCGTGCGGTCGGAGCAGGAACACGCCGAGCATGATCGCCAGCGCGACCGCCGTACGGAGGAAGGCACCGCCTGGCACCGCGACCACCATGATCACCTCGGCGAAGGCCAAGACCACCGCGCCGATCAGGCTCCCCTTCAGGCTGCCGAGACCCCCAAGCACCACCGCCGCCAACACGATGACCAAGGGGTGCATCCACATGTGAGGCCCCACCGTGCGCAACGGAGCCACCGCGGCCCCGGCCAGCGCTGCCAGAAGCAGCCCCAGAGCCATCACCATCGCGGTGACACGGCCCACGTTGATCCCCATCAAGTTGGCCACCTCTCGGTCCTGCGCCGCCGCCCTGATGGCCAGTCCAAGGCGGGTCCGGGCGAGCAGAAGCCACGTTCCCACAAGGCTCAGCACTGCCAAGCCCAGCGTGGCGATCTCCTGATTGCCGACACGCACGCCGAGGATACGTGTGTAGCCAGGGAATGCTGCCGGCACGAACAGATAGCGATCGCCGAAGTAGAGCAGCATCAACTCCTGAAGGAGCACCGCGGTGGCCAAGGCTGCGATCAGGACGGTCGCCTCCATATCGCGCACCGGCTCGATGAACAGCTTGTAGAGCACCAAGCCGACCACGACGACCACACCCGCACTGGCCAGTACGGCGAGCGCCATGCCCGTCTCCTGGCCCACAAAGTAGAAGATCCCGTACGAGGCCAACATGAAAAAAGCCGTGTGAGCCAGGTTCAGCACCCGGCCCACACCGAAGACGAGCGAGAACCCCAGCGCGAGCATGGCGTACACGCCGGTCAGGACAAGCCCGTTGACTAAGATCTCTGCGAGCATGAGCAAGATGACGGGACGCCCCACAGGGCGCCCCGTCTCAGGACTTCGCTAGTCGTTCTCCGGTGCCCAGTGCTCGAGCACCCACGGGGGGATCTGATAGGGCACCGCCCCGGGATAGCCAAACTCAAAGTCGGGCAGATTCACAGGATCGGGTCGCCAGTTCTTCGGCCAGAAGGCGAGTGCCTCCCCATCCAGCCACTGCACGCCCAGGCCCGTGACGTACTGGGGACCCCAGATGAGGTCGTGTTTCTCGTCAAACACCATGCGGCCGATGGTGCCTACGTGATCCGTCTCCTCCAGCGCCCCGACCACGGCATCCACCGCCAGTGTGCCCGCCCGCTCGACCGCTGCTTTCAGGATGTACAGCCCGTCGTACGTGGCGGCGGTGTACAGCGGAAGCTCGCCCACCCTGTCGATGAACCCCTCGACGAAGGGGATGGCGCGCTCCGTGACAGCCACCTCGCGTGCGTAGATGTCGGCTGTGGCGGCATAGGCCCCGAAGCCACCCGTGGCGTCCAGCCACTTGTCGCTCTGCGCCTCCACGTTGATGCCCACGGCTGCCGCCGGCACCTCAAGACGTCCCCAGTCTCGACCGAAGGGCACCCCTACCGGGCCGGAGAGCGCGGTGTAGATGATGTGGGCGTCGGCGCGCTCGACGGCCGTCAGCTCCGAGGACACACTCTCGGCTCGCGCGGAGGGTCGCCATGTGCCGACCCACTCGGCTCCCAATCCTTGCGGTGGGGGGGCTGCGATCAGCTGCTCTACCTGGCGCACCAACGGATCCGCCCACTCCAGCCGCTCGGCCACCACAGCCACGCGGGGCACCGCGATACCCAGGTCCTCCCGGAATCTCTGCACAACATCGATGAGCAGAAGGATGGAGAGCTTGGCAAGATCGGAGGAGCGCACGGGCGCTACGCGGAACAGGTACTTGTACTCGTCGTAATCCGCGTCTACCCTCCCTGCAAGGAGGGCATCGGCAGCCGCGCCGGCGATCAGGAACGGCACCCCATGCTCAACGGCGACTTCGGTCATGGCCATGACCGCCTCGGTGCGGAACCCTCCCACGAGGAAGTGCACCCTCCCGACCACGCGCTCTACCGCGCTCACGGCATCGGTCACGCTGACCATCTCGTTGCTATCGACCTGTATCAGCTCGATCGTATAGCTTCGCTCGCCAGCGACGATGCCACCCGCTTGGTTGATCTCCTCGGCGGCCATCACCGCCCCGTGCCAGTGGTGTTGCCCCTGCATCGCGGTCATGGGGCCGACCACGCCGATGCGGATCACGTCGCTTGCGGCGACCCCTCCGAACGCTGTAAGCACCAGAGCAAGAAAACAAACAAGAGTTCTCACCGTCTGCACCTCCGCCAAGCTGAATGCACAGAGTGTAGCCGCAGCTCCTCAGGCGTCAAACGACTGCCAGCTCGCACGATCCTCAAACGGCCGGTTGTCACGGGCCTCGCCGTGTGGTTAGATCGAACCCGGAGGTGCAACATGGAAGCAACGGAGTTCGCCCCAGGTGTGTACTGGGTGGGTGTGAACGATAGGACGACCGATCTCTTCGAGGGGATCTGGCCTCTGCCGCACGGGGTGAGCTACAACGCGTACCTCGTACGCGCCGAACGTCCCGTGCTCATCGACTCGGTGAAGGCACCTTTCAGCAGAGCGCTCCTGGAGAACATCAGACAGGTGGTCGACCCTGCGAGGCTGGCCTATCTGGTCGTCAACCACATGGAGCCCGACCATTCGGGAGCACTGCGCGCGCTGCGCGAGGCAGCACCCAAAGCAGAGATCCTCATCACCCCACCAGGGGTGCCCATGCTGGAGCGTTTCCATGGCATCGAGGACCGCGTGCGTCCCGTCGCGGACGGAGAAGAACTCGATCTGGGGGATCGAGCCTTGAGGTTCGCCCATATACCCTTCGTGCACTGGCCCGAGACGATGGCCACATTCGACGAGGCAACGGGCGTCCTGTTCTCCTGCGATGCGTTCGGCGGATTCCGCGCGCTGGACGGTTCCCTGACCGACGAGGATGTCAACGTCTCGGAGTACGAGGACGAGATCCTGCGCTACTTTTCGAACATCGTCGGCATGCACACCCGCCCGGTGCTCAAGGCGATCGACAAGCTCGAGGGCCTGGCCATCCAGACGATCGCCCCTTCCCACGGGCTCGTCTGGAAGCAAGATCCAGAGCATATCGTCGACTTGTACGCGCGATGGGCACGGATGGAGGGAGAGGTCGGCATCACGATTCTCTACGGCTCCATGTACGGACGGACGCTCGCCATGGTCGAGGCAGCGGCCGCAGGTGTGGCCGCCGAGGGCGTACCAGTGGAGCTCATCGACGTCGCCCGGGTGCACGTGAGTTTCGTCGTCCGGGAAGCCTGGAAGCGGGCCGGGCTGCTGCTGGCTTGCCCCACCTACGACGGAGGGCTGTTCCCTCGCATGGACGATGCCCTCAGGCTCTTGGAACGCAAGCGCCTCCGCAATCGCATCGTGTCCATCCTCGGATCCTACGGTTGGCACGGCGGAGCGGTGGCCAAGATCGAGGAGCGCGCCAAGGCGCTGGGCTGGACGGTCGTGGGCTCGCTGGGTTTCCGTGGATCGCCGTCCCGGGAAGACCTTCGTGAGGGCAGGGAACTCGGCCGCGCCACAGCGCGCGCTCTGAGCGCGCACCTTGGCGCGGGCGAGGAAACGCGATAGGATCGCACACGTCTATCCAACCGACCCAAGGAGGCCATCATGGCAAGCGAGCAGCTCAAGAACATGCTCAACGAGGGTATCGCACGGGAAATCCAGGTATCGATCCAGTACATGTGGCAGCATGTGCGCGCCACGGGGATCGAATCGCTGAGCGCTGCTGGCGAGCTCAAGAAGATCGCCATCACGGAAATGAAGCACGCCGAGGAAATCGCAGAGCGGCTCGACTATCTCGGCGGAGAACCCACGACACAGCCGTCCCCCATCACGGTAGGGAAGAACCTCGAGGAGATGATCGCTGTCGACGTCAAGGCCGAGGAAGAAGCGATCGCCCTGTACAAGAAGATCATTCAGGCTGCACGCCAGGAAGGCGACACGACCACGGCACGGCTGTTCGAGTCGATCCTCGCCGATGAGGAGGAGCACCACGCCACGTTCCTCCAGCTTCAGGGAAAGTGACCCAGGAGGGAAATTGGCCAGGCCAACGTGGAAACGCGCTGTGGAGCGTGAGTACCTGGAGACGGACCGCGAGTTCATCGACAAGGAGCTCCCGATCGGCACGGTCGACGGAGCGTCCTTCGGGTTGATCGCCGATGCCACCCGCTACACGCTCGCCAGGACAGAGGAGGACGTGCACATCGTACCTGTGCTCGCCGCGAGCGAGGAGATCCTGCGCTCCCTTGCCCAGTCGGGCTCACCTGTGACGCGCGCTGATGCGGAGAGCGCGGTGGCTCGGTTCGCCGAGCTGTGGGAGGCCAAGGTCCGCGCGCGTGGGAAGTGGGAACAAGTGCTGGAGACGGCGGCTCAACACGATGAGATCGCCACCCGACAAGAACGCCCTGCCGACCCCAAGAGACGCCGATGGCCGTTTGGTAGATGATCTTGGGCGTACTTCGGCTTCTCCGCGCCTCCACACCCAGGCGCGCCACTCTGTGGACCGGATGACCGCCCATGGCGCGTGAGCGTCTCCGGGAGAAGGCGAGGGATCTGCCCGACGAGCCGGGCGTCTACCTATTCCGGGGCGTTGAGGGCCAAGTTCTCTACGTCGGAAAGGCTTCCTCTTTGCGCGGCCGCGTGGGCAGTTACCTCAGATCGCCTCGGACGCTGCCCCCGAAGGTGCGCCCGCTCGTGCGCCAAGCCCGAGATGTGGAAGCCATCGCTACCCGGTCGCAGGCGGAGGCGCTCATCCTCGAGGATGCCCTCATCAAGAAGCACAGGCCCCCGCACAACGTACGCCTCCGGGACGACAAACGCTACCCCTACCTCAAGCTCACTGCCGAGCCATTCCCACGCCTGGTGGTGGTGCGTCGCCCCGAGGACGACGGAGCCCAGTACTTCGGCCCCTACACCTCGAGCCAAGCCATGCGTCGCACCCTGAAGCTCGTACACAAGCTCTTCCCCCTGCGAACGTGTGCCTTGGAGATCGGCGTGGATCGCGTCGATCGGCCTTGCCTGATGTTCGACCTGGGCCGGTGCCCTGCGCCATGCGTGGGAAAGGTGGACAGCGAGGCGTACGGACAGCCGCTGGAGGACGTACGGCTGTTCCTTCAGGGGCGGATGGACGCGGTCATCGCCCGGCTCCGGGCGTCCA
The DNA here is from genome assembly GCA_003563005.1 of Candidatus Acetothermia bacterium. Classification (GTDB taxonomy): domain Bacteria; phylum Bipolaricaulota; class Bipolaricaulia; order Bipolaricaulales; family Bipolaricaulaceae; genus PWTC01. The sequence continues at coordinate 1,155 of PWTC01000112.1, read as the reverse complement.
TGGAGTCTCACGCGGCCGGCGAGCGCTACGAGCAGGCGGCCCACCTGCGCGACCAGATCGCTGCGCTGGAGCGGATCCGCGAGCGACAGGTCGTCGCACTGCCCGAGGCGCTCGACCTGGACGCCGTCGCCGTGGCCCTCGAAGAGACCCGGGCCTATGGGACCGTGCTCGTGGTACGCGGAGGCAGGCTGATCGGTCGCGAGGGGTTCCATCTCACGACGCCACCTGACGCCGCCTCGGCGGAGGTCCTGGCGGAATTCTTGGATCAGTTCTACACACGTGCCACCGCGATACCACACGAGGTGCTCGTTGCGGAGGAGGTGCCCGAGGCGGAGATGCTCGCCGGTTACCTCTCCCGGCGTGCCGGCGCACGGGTGCGGGTCCGCGTGGCCCGCCGCGGGGAACGAGCGGAGCTCGTGGCCATCGCCGAGCGCAACGCCCGCCTCTCCCTCAAACGCGCTGCTATGGCCCACACCTCCCATCACGAGCCTGCCATGGAACATCTGGCCGAGGCGCTGGACCTGGCCACGCACCCCTGGAGGATCGAAGCTTTCGATATCTCGAACCTTCACGGACAGGAAGCGACGGGCAGTATGGTGGTGTTCGTGGGGGGACAGCCCAGACCCGACGCCTACCGACGGTTCCGTGTGCGCGCGGCGGGGCAACCTGATGACACGACCATGATGGGTGAGGTGCTCAAGCGCCGCTTCAGTCGGGGGACCGCCGAACTCCAGGACACGAGCGTGGCCCACGGCAAGTTCTCGGACATGCCGGACCTTGTCCTCGTCGATGGAGGACTGCCCCAGTTAGGCGTGGCGGTGCGGGTACTCGAGATGTTCCCCGGATTGGAAACGGAACTGGCAGCCCTCGCCAAACGCGAGGAGCTTGTCTACCGGCCCGACCGTCCCACCCCCATACGCCTGCCCAGGCGCTCACCGGAGCTGGGCCTTCTGCAGAGGATCCGCGACGAAGCGCACCGGTTCGCCGTGGACTACCATCGCCTGTTGCGTAGCCGCCGGGCGTTGGCAAGCCTGCTGGACAACATCCCCGGCATCGGTCCACGCCGCAAGGAGTTACTCCTCAAGCGCTTCGGGTCCTTGGAGGGGCTGCGGTCGGCCTCCCTGGAGGAACTCCTGTCCGTGCGAGGCATCCCGC
>PWTC01000051.1 GCA_003563005.1 Candidatus Acetothermia bacterium | reverse complement strand
CCGGAGTCCGAAGGACCTTGGCCGCTCATCGTCTTCAGCCATGGATTCACGCTCCGAGGAGATCTCTATCGGAGCTACGCCGACCGCCTCGCCTCCCACGGCTTCGTCGTGGGACTGCCCACCTACCCCGGGCTGGCCACCGACCACCGGGCGCTCGCCGACGGCCTCCACGCCCTCCTCTCCCACTACACCGCGGCAGCAGGAGCGGCGGGCTCCCCCCTCAAGGGGCGGATCCTCACGGAGAAGATCGGGCTGGCGGGGCACTCCCTGGGCGGGAAGATCAGCCTTCTTGTGGCCTCCGAGGACAGCCGGGTACGGGCCGTCGCTGGACTGGATCCCGTGGACGGCGCCGGGCCGGGCATGTCGGCCAGCGAGCGCTACCCCAGCGTGATCCCGGACCGGATAGCCGAGCTGACCGTCCCTCTCTTGCTGCTCGGCGCGGACCGCGCACGGGAACCCCGCTTCGGCCTGCCCTGCGCACCCGAGGATCGCAACTACGAGCGGATCTTCGAGGCCGGTTCGGGCCCTGCACTCGAGATCACCCAGCTCGAGGCGGGTCACACGCAGTACTTGGACGACCCGGGCTGCGGAATAGCTTGCTTCGCCTGCGTCACAGGAGAACGTCCCTCCCGGGAGATCCGCGCGGACGCGCAAGGTTATCTGACCGCTTTCTTCCTGGCGTGGCTCTCCCATCTCGAGACGGCCAGGGACTGGCTCGAGAGGCGCCTCGAGGAGGATCTGGCCCGCGGCTTCGTCCGCCTGCGCCAGCGCTGAGCCAGGCCGCGCACGAGCTGGTCCTTGCGGTAACATGCCCCTGCCGTGATCGGGACATGGATCAACATGGGGACGGTACTCGTCGGCGGATCGGCAGGGCTGCTTCTGGGCGCGCGCCTGCCCGACCGGGTACGCACGAGCGCGACGGTCGCGGTAGGGATCGTCACGGTGGTGCTCGGAGTCCGTATGGCACTGAGGACGGAGCATCTGGTGGCGTGGATGCTGGCCGTCGTCCTCGGGGGCACGCTCGGCTCGGGCCTGCGATTGACAGACCGGATCGAGTCGGCAAGCCATCGCCTCCAGAGAGCGATGCGGGGACGCCCCGTCTCCGAGGGTTTCCTCACCGCGAGCCTCCTGTTCTGCGTGGGGCCGATGGCGCTCGTGGGCGCGATTCAGGACGGGGCGTTCGGTGACTGGACGTTGCTGGCCATGAAGTCCATCCTGGACGGCATCTCTGCTCTGGCGCTCGCTGCAGCCCTGGGGCCGGGCGTGCTGCTGTCGCTGGGGACCATCCTCATCTACCAGGGAGGCATCACCCTCGTGGCGAGCTTCGCTGCAGGGGGACTAGTGGACCTCACCCGAGAGGCGCCGGCGGTCGTCGAGCTGGAGGCGGCAGGCGGGGCGGTGGTGCTCGCGCTGGGTATCGGGCTCCTCAGGCTGCGCGATCTGAGACCGGCCGATCTCCTGCCGGCGCTTGTGCTGGCACCGCTTCTGGCCTGGCTGCTTCGCGGCCTGGCGTGAGCGCGATGCGCCTCACGGCTTCGCTCGCCGCACACGACCGGCGCGTGTGGGCGCTCGTGGCGACGCAGATGATCACGGCGGCAGGCTTCTCCATCTGCCTGCCGTTCCTGTCGCTCCACCTGCACGTAGAGCGGGGTCTTTCCATGTCCGCCGTGGGGGGGCTGCTGCTCGTGGCCTCGCTGGCCGCGGCGCTGGCGCGGCTCGTCGGTGGCGAACTCGCCGACCGTTGGGGCCGGCGTCCCATCCTTCTCTTCGCAGTCGCCACCCGCGTCCTGGCGCTCGTGGGCATGGCGGCGCTCATCCACCTCGAGGGACCGATCCTGTCGATTGCGGCCGCCTACGGCTTCATCCGGCTCACGGGGGCGCTCGCCATGCCCTCGATATCCGCCATGATCTCCGACCTCACCCAGCCCGATCGCCGCACGGAGGCCTACGGCCTGCTGCGCGTGGGCGCCAACGTGGGCTGGAGCGCGGGACCTGCGGTGGGGGGCCTGCTCGCAGCTGTCGTACCCTACGCAGGTCTGTTCTTGATCGCCTCGCTGTTCGCCATCGGATCGTTCGCCCTGATCGCCCTGCTCGTGCCCGAGCCGCCCCAGACTGCCCGAGCCACGCGCACCGCTGCGTCGCTTCTGGCGGCCCTGGGGGACAGGCAGTTCACCGCCTTCGTGGGCTTGGCGCTCGTGCTTCTGGTGGTGAGCGGACAGCTCGTCTCCACCCTTTCGGTGTTCACCGTGAACCGCGCCGGGTTCTCCGAGGCCCAGTTCGGAGGCCTGCTCACGCTCAACGGCCTGCTGGTGGTGTTTCTCCAATACCCGCTGGCTCGCCGGATCGCACGGCTCAGCACGCGGAACGCTCTGGTGTTCGGCGGGCTGCTCTACGCCACCGGCTACCTGGCATTCGGCTGGCTGGGGAGCTATCTCGGCTTCCTCGCGGCGATCACCGTCGTCACCTTTGGCGAGATGGTCTTCTCGCCCATGGCCCTCCGCCTCGTCGCCGACCTGGCACCCCCGGGTCAGAGAGGGCGGTACATGGGCGCGTACGGCCTTGCCGAGGCGCTCGGCTGGTCGGTGGGACCGTTCGTCGGAGGGGTGCTCCTCGATCTCTTCCCGGCCTCGCCGCCGGCCCTGTGGGGCGCCGTGGCCGCGCTCGCGGTGCTCGCCGCGATCGGGTTCGCTCGATGGGGCCACACGTGGACGGAGGGGCAGGCCATCTCCACCGGTAGCTGAACCATACCAGGCCCAGCGGAGGATATGGACAACGGCTGCGTGCACGGGTCATGGAGCGCACCCGGCAAGCGGACAAAGGCGCTGTTGCCTGTAGGTGATGCTCGTTACCCTCGTCCAGGGTGATGTGGAATGTACAGGGTCGCACTGGTCGTGGCACTCATCGGTGCGTTCAGCATGGGGTTGATCGCGGAACGCGTTCCCAGAGAGCCGATCATCATCGCGTCGGACCGTGACTTCACGGCGGAGAACGGCGTCGTCTCCGGAAGGGGGATCCAAAGCGATCCTTACGTGATCTCCGGATGGAGGATCCACGCTGACCACGCGGACTACGGGATTCACATCCGCGGGACGGCCAGGCCGTTCGTCATCCGAGATGTCGAGATCATCGGCGCGCGCCAGGTGGGCATCTATCTGGTCTCGACCCGTTTCGGCCGTCTGCAGGGCATCGACATCCAGGGCTGCGGCACCGGGCTTGCGCTGCACCTGACCAGGGATATCTCGGTGCGCGATCTGCACGTCCGCCAGTGCGACGACGGCGTGCGGCTGTGGTCGTCGACCGAGCTTCGTGTCGAGCGGATTACGATCGAGGATTGCAGAGAGGGGCTGTCGGCCTCATGGGTCGCGGAGCTCGTGGTCCGGGATTCGATCTTCCGCGCCTGCGATCTCGGCGTCCGTCTGGGCACGGGGATCGAGCGGGTGCTCCTGGTGGGGAACAGCTTGCTGGCGTGCCGCATCCCTGCCCTCTCCGACGGAGGCGGCACGTGGGACGACGGAACACGGGGCAACTACTGGGAAGGCCTTACGGCGGAGTTGCTACCGGGAGGCATCCTGAACACCGTCGTCAAGATCCCTAACGCGGAGACCGACAAGGACCGCTTCCCGCTCGCGGCGCCGCCTCGCTAGCGCGGGCGGTTTCGGGCGCTCGCGGGCAGCCCGCGCCACGGCCGTCAGCCCGAGGGCTTCGCGTGGCGCTGCGCCCGTTGGAGGCCCAGCTCGGCGAGCTGCGCCTCGTCGACCTCCGACGGGGCGCCGGTCAGGGGACAAGCACCCGTGGTCGTCTTGGGGAAGGCGATGACGTCGCGCAGCGAGCGCTCGCCGGCCATCATCATCACCCATCGGTCCAGGCCGAATGCGATGCCCCCGTGCGGGGGTGCTCCGTAGTCGAGCGCGCGCAAGAAGAAACCGAACCGCCGATCCGCCTCCTCAGGTGTGATGCCCAGTAGATCGAAGACCTGCTGCTGAAGCTCGCGCCGGTGGATCCTGATCGACCCAGATGCAAGCTCGACGCCATTGAGGACGAGGTCGTAGCACTTGGCCTTCACGCTCAGGGGATCCGCTTCGAGCTT
>PWTC01000101.1 GCA_003563005.1 Candidatus Acetothermia bacterium | reverse complement strand
GCCGCCGAGCTCGTGGACAGCCGGGCGATCGTCCTGGGGGCGCCTACCGTGCTCGGCGGCCTCCACCCGGCGGCCGCCTACGCCGCGCTGCTGGTGCGCGCCCTCAAGCCGCCGGCCGAGCGCGCCGGCTTGCTCTCCTCCTACGGTTGGGCGGCCGGGGCCGCACGCCAAGCCCAGGAACTTCTCCAAGAGTCCAAGCTGGAGATCGCAGGCGTCGTCGAGGCCCATGGAACTCCCCAGCCCGAGCACTTCGCCCAGGTCCGTCAACTGGCAGAGGCCCTGACGAGGGGGTGGTGATGTGAAGGCCGTACGTATACACGCAACCGGTGGGCCGGATGTGCTCCGCCTGGAGGAGATCGCCAGCCCGGAGCCCGGGGCGGGCGAGGTGCGCGTGCGCCTGGAGGCCGCCGCCCTTAACCACCTGGACATCTGGGTCCGCAAGGGGAACGTGCCCACCAACACCCCCCGCACCTTGGGCTGTGAGGGAGCCGGGCGGGTGGACAAGCTTGGCCCGGGAGCCCGCGGCTTCCACGTGGATCAGCCCGTGGTGGTACTCCCCTGGCTGTATGCGCCGCGCTCGGCGCGGCCCAACCTCGATGCCACTATCCTCGGGGTCGCCCGCGACGGCTGTTACGCTGAGCAGGTAGTCGTCCCCGCCGACGCGCTCCGCCTGCTGCCAGAGGGTCTGTCGCCGGCCGAGGGCGCGGCCTTCCCCTTGGTGACCAGCACCGCCTACCATATGCTGATCGGCCGGGGCGAACTCCGTCCGGGCGAAACCGTGCTCATCACCGGGGCAACCGGTGGCGTGGGTACTGCCGCCGTGCAGCTTGCCCGTGCCGTGGGGGCGCGGGTAATCGCCGCTACGCGGTCGGAGGCCAAGGGTGGGCGCCTCATGGAGCTGGGGGCCCATCACGTGGTGAACGCCGCAGCAGACCTTAGGGAGGAGGTCCTGTCCCTCACGGATGGCCGCGGGGTGGACTTGGTGGCTGAGCAGGTCGGCCGCACGCTTTGGGAGGCCTCCCTGAGCGCGACGCGTCCCGGCGGTCGCGTGGTGTTCTGCGGGTCGACCTCCGGTCCTCATGTGACCATGAACCTTCAGTCTGCCTACAGAAGGGAGCTTTCCATCCTCGGCGTCTTCGGAGCGGTTCCTGAAGAACTGGACAGGGTGTGGTCGCTGGTGGAGCAACGGAAGGTGCGACCCCTTGTGGACAGCATCATGCCGCTTGGCGAGGCCGCCGAGGCGCACCGTAGGATGGAGCGGTCCGATCATCTCGGAAAACTCGTCTTGCAGCCATGAGACGGTGCTACGCTCGCGAGCCGTCCGCGAGGTCGGCACGGCCAGACCATCGGCCAGGCGCCTCACGGGACCGAAGCCGCTGGGCATGCTATCCTAGGGGTATCCGTCGGCACGAGACTGACGCACAGGAGGCACATCATGATCGACAATGCAGTCCTGAAGGCCATCAAGGAGCGCCGCAGCATCATTCGCTTCAAGCAGGAGCCCGTCAGCAACGACCAGATCCAGACGATCCTTGAAGCCGGCCGTTGGGCGCCTTCGTTCGCCAACAGCCAGCCTTGGACGTTCATCGTCATCAAGGACGACGCGACCAAGAAGGCGCTCGTCGATGTCGTAGAACGTGTTACCCTAGCCCGAGAAGGCGTCGCGGGCGCGCCGGTGCTCATCGCACTGGTCGCCGATCCCATGAAGGATCCCAGGCACTACGTGGAGGCAGGCGCAGTGGCCGCGCAGAACATGGCCCTTGCCGCCCATAGTCTCGGACTGGCCTCGTACTGGGTTGGCGTCTACGATGCGGAGAAGAAGCGCAACTCTGCCGAAGCCCACCTCAAGAAAGCCCTGGGTGTGCCCAAGGACATGCGGCTCATCGCGCTGCTTCCTATCGGCGTCCCCGCAGTCGAGACCAAGAAGCCTCGTCTGGAACTCGTGAACATGGTCCGCTACGAGAAGTTCTCGTGAGCATGGGCAAGGGCGAGCAGGCCGGTTCCGTCCCTGTGCGCCACACGGCGCTCGTCGCTGCGTCCTCGACCGGAGACGGCCTGCTCCTGCCCCGAATGGAGCCACGTAGGCCCGGAGCCCACGCAGTCCATCCCGCTGGCCGCCTTGCCGCATCGGATGGCCGTAGCTTCCGTCGCCTCCAGCCTTGGCGGACCACTCCGCATACATGAAAGCATCAAGCGTTGTCGCCCATGTGGACGGGTTCTACCGGGTGATCCGGCTCGCCGCGCTCCGGAGGACCCCAGGGGTAGCGTTCGACGTGATCCCACGGGAGCATATCCCGCGCGTGGATGCGATCGACCGGGTGATCCACACTTCTGGGGCGATCTCACCGGGCCCGGTCGGGGAGATCCCCCGCCCTTGGTACATGCACCCCCATCAGGACGACAACCTTCTCGTCCTCCACGGGACGCGCTACGTTGATCTGTACGACCCTTCAGAGCGCCGTCTGCTCTCCTTCATCGTGCAGCCAGACAAGGTCACCCGCGAGGACGAGCTGATTTGCGACGGCCCGTGCCTTCTCGTCTGGCCCAAGGGCGTCTTCCACAGGATCCAGAGCGACGTGCACACGGGGTCGGCCTCGGTTAACTTGGCCACGCACCATCCGGGCTTTGATATCCGCACAAACTTCAACGTCTACGAACTCGACACGACCACCGGCGTTCACCAACTGCTCCGCGAGGGGGCACGCGACCAGCTCGACAAACCAGAGCAGGGATGACACCGCGGCGCACCAGAAGGTCCTAGTCGGCCCGGGTCATCACCGCCTTCCTGCCCTGCCAGGAGGCGCGTGTACCGTCTGGGTTCCGGATGTCCTCTACCTCTACGGAGAACGTGTAGAAGTCTCTTCTACCGAGGATCTTCTGCACAGACAGCAAGCCCGAGACCTCGAAAGTGCGGCCTCCCAGGTGCTTCACCTGCAACGGAACCTCAACCTCTCCCGGAGTGCGCTGCTCGTACCGGATGGTAGAAGGGAAGTTCCATCGCTCCATCGATGTGCTCCCACCACTGCCCACAACCCGGACACCGGAAGGAGCCTCGCTCATGACATACGCCAAGGCCGCATCCCGTGCGGCATCCCTGTCCTGGTTCGTCGGATAACGCTGACAGGCCATCAACCCCAGCATGGTCAGCACCGACAACAGACCGACGACACTCAGACGCCACGACCGTCGCTGCACCGCCACCACCTCCCACCCTACGTGTCCCTCGTACTGCGCGACTTGCCCGTGCGCGATGAACCCCACCATAGGGCGCAGGGCACGGATGCGACAAAACGACCGAGCTCGATCCATGCTCCTGCGCCACCTGAAGCAGAGGCACGATGCCTTCCCCCGTGCGCTCCGCGGGTGCGCTGGAGGACGCCGGTGCCGGGGATAGGGCAGATCAAAGACCGAACAAAACTCGCCAGATGACCGCGAGCTCCACACAGGGCAGATCTGCGGGGACCCGCACAGCGACGAAACGGCTGTTCTCTGCAACCGGGTCCGCCTCAGCCCGGACGTCCATCTTCAGGAGTTCCTCTTGGGCGTCGATGATGACCTGTTCGTTCGTCCAGTCGATTAGGCCCTCCAACCGGTCCTCGGAGATCACCGGGCCCTCGAGGTGCTTGGTCAGCCGCTGCACCGCGTAGACCTCTCCGCCTCCGAGTCCAAGGATGGTCACGCGCACGGTGATCCCCGGCTTGCCATCCTCATCCTGGTCGAACACCCTCGGGTCCTCGGCATCCGTGGGCAACGGATCTCGTGCTGGGTCCTCAAGCACAGCGCCGTGCACGGTCACACCCCACGGGTAGACAAATCGCCAACCGCTGCCATCTCTGTGGAGGGATGCAGTCCGCTCGACCTCCCCGATGGAACGAAGGAATGCACCCGGGATCTCCGTAGCCACGAAGTCCGTGCCATCGTCGACGTACGCCGAGCAGTGGGTCTCCCGGATGAGGAGGCTCGTGCCCGACTGGTCGATCTCAAGGCGAAGCATCAGGTAGGTGGTTCGCTTGCGGCGACCTGCAAAGGGGTATTCCACATAATCCGACGTCACCTGCACCATGGCCCAACTGCCCGAGAGGTCCGGCGGCGCAG
>PWTC01000023.1 GCA_003563005.1 Candidatus Acetothermia bacterium | reverse complement strand
GCATCCCACCACCCTCGCTGCTCCTTGCTCATCACGCCACCTCCTTCGGCGGTGTCTGGCCGCAGAGGTGAATCCCGTGTACGCAAGGACGACCGCAGCCCAGCTGGCTTGCCCAGCGCCTGGAACAGGCTCCGTGCGGGGCGCAGCCGGCTGAGCCTCGAGCGCCCGCGTCTACCACTATAGCACCCCAGTGCCCCCGGGACTACCGTTCCGTCTGCAGGCCGCGGCTCGGTCTTGCTCACAATCTGCTCTGGATGCTAGTACCGCGCTCGCCGGCCGGGCGGCCCTGGGCGGCACGTCGAACATCACCCCGCGATCGCCCACGCGTCCCGCTGTCCGGACGTTCCGTACGTTACCCTCGGCCGAGATAAGGGGGAAACGTGCCTAACATCGGCGATGCAGCGAAGCGGCTGGGGATGTCGGAGCGCGCCGTGCGGTTGCGGGTTGCAGCCCTCCGCCCCACGATCGACCGCTACCTGCGGAGGGGGGCCAACGGCGAGCAGTTTCTGACTGATGGCGCCTGGGCCATGCTCGAGCGGCTGGAGGCCTTGCGGCAGCTGGACGGCCTCACCATCAACGCGGCCGCCGAGCTTGTCCAACGAGAGCTCGCCGAGCACAGGCCAGAGCCACGTCAGCCCTTGCCGACCGATGAGGCCCTCGCTCTCAGGATGTTGCTCGAGGAGCGCGCCCGGCGGATCGCTCAACTCGAGGCGGAGGTTGCGTACCTAAGAGAACGGCTGGCCGATGTGCTCCCCTTGGCGCTTCCTCGACCGCGTCCCTGGTGGATGCGCTTCTTCGTCCGCGGCCAAGCGTTCATCCAGAACTAGAGACGAGGGCTCTCTTGCCTCTGCCGACCTGGCTTTGCTGCGCCAGGTTCCACCCGGCGGCGGACCCGAGCGGCGGAGAAGAGCCGGGGGGCCGTACTTGAGCTGGGGTCCCCGCGCTCCCCTGCGCCGATCGGGCCCGCCACAGGAAGCTAGCGGCATAACCGGTCGCCTGCGTGGGCGTTCATCCACCGGAACCGCTCGTGAGAGCCTTAGGGCGCAAACCACTCACTTGCGATCAGCTCGTACGTTCGGCTTGGGACCTCCTCGTGATACACATCGACGAAGAACTGGTAAGGCAATGAACCGATCTCTACCCTGAAGCTGAAGTCCGTGAGTGCCATTAGGCACTGTTCCTGCCGGTTGATGGCCTCGATCCGAATGTGTTCGTCTGGAGACCGCACATGCTCGACCAGACGTGGCACACAGCTGTTGTTCCAGGTGCCATGCACATGAATGGTGGCCGGATCGCCTGGCTGGGCATCGGCAGGGATGATGTCGATGAAGATCTGCCTGGCAGCAGGCGGCTCGTACTCGTCATCCAGTTCGGTGAAGTGAGCGATGAGCCAGGCATCATGCTCATGGCCTGTGCCCTCTTCGATCACGAACACACATGGGTTCCGATGGGGGGGACATGCAGCTGCGCTACCCCCCCCCTCCCAGCGGGCGAATGCCCATCCTTCAGCCGGAATAGCCTCGACCACAACCGTATCTCCACACGTGTAGGTGTGGGTCCTCGCATGTCGGGGTGTCGTCTTCCCACCCTGCATGGCGACGATATAGAGGTCGCAGGTTCGTGTCATGTCCTGCTCAGAGGCTGGCGAGGCGGTCACCTCAAAGGCATCCTGGCCTATAGTGTCGGTCTCGAAAGTGACGATAACGTCGTACATCCCGGCTGACAACTTGCCGACGGGCACCTCCAACTCCCAAGGCGAAACTGCGGGCAGGCAGTACATGCTCGGGTTGGATGTGGCGACGGTGATGGTGTTGTCGACGATGGAGAGCTGTGGAGACTCTGGGGTGCAGGAATTCCGCCAGTTCCCGTAGATGATAAGCGTGACGGCGTCATCCTCTGTCGGCTCATCGGGTTCGACATCGATGTAGGCTGTGCCGATGGCAGGGTCAACGCTGAAGCTATCCTTTCCTATCGTCTCGTCATCAAAGCTTACGACCACGTCGTAGGTCCCCGTCGAGAGCTGGCCAACGGGTACCTCCAGCTCCCAGGGCGAGACCACAGCAAGGCAGTAGGTGCTCGGGTTGGATGTGGCGACGGTGATGGTGTTGTCGACGATGGAGAGCTGTGGAGACTCTGGGGTGCAGGAGTTACGCCAGTTCCCGTAGATGATGAGCGTGACGGCGTCATCCTCGGTCGGCTGCTCGGGGTGGACATCGACGTAGGCCCGGCCCAAATCTGGTTCCGGCTCGCCCTCTTCCACGATGAACCGCATCTGAGCTACGCTCTCGCTGTTGAAGGTCATGTTGATCCTGTACCTGCCGGACGACAGCTTTCCGATGGGCACCTCCAGCTCCCAGGGCGTCTCGGCAGGGAGGCAGATCATGCCTGGATTGGACGTGGCGATCTCCAGTGTGTTGAAGTAGAGGGTGGCCCGTGGATTCTGGGGGATGCATGAGTTAGGCCATCTACCATACAGGCGTACTGTGATCGGATCGTCTTCCGTGGGGTTTCGCGGGAAGATCTCGATGTTGGCTCTGCGACTTGCTTCAGTGGCAAACGCCAGACAGAACACAGTCAGCAACATCACTAAAAGGAACGCAACTCTACCCGGAGTGATCGTGCGCATGCTGGCCTCCTTGCACATGAACGTACTCCTCCGCTCGGCGAACACCCTCTGGGGGTGACGCCAAACGCCCAACCCAACCGTGTACCGTCGGCTGAGCGGCGACGTCCACACGCTGCAGCCGTGTCGCGCAGGTGTACACGTAAAGCACGCTGTTATGTTGTAGGTTCGAGTATAGCAGCAAAGCAGAGGACTGTACAGAGGACAGAGAGCCGTAATGCCGGTAACCTGAGCCCTGTGTTGGAACTCGGTCGACCCTCCGTACGGTGGTCCGGCAGCGACCCCCGGGCTCGTTGAGCGTGGGGGAACGTGCCGAGAGGGGCGCGTGCAGGTGCCGTGCTCTGGCTTGAGCGTGGGATAGTCCGTCCGGTCCGCTGCGGGTGGACTGCTGTTCGAGTAAGAATCAGCCCACGGGCCATCGGAGGGGACATGGGCACTGTTCGGGGTCGGCTACTGGGGCAGCCTTGACTTGCAGGAGGGGAGGGGCTAAAGTGTATGCGCAGATGCTAAAGTACTTAGCGCAGGGGACGCCCGCGGCCGAGCTCGCCCGACTGTTCAAGGTGCTCTCGGTCGAGACGCGGTTGCGGGTGGTACGCCTGCTCATGGGGCGGTCGATGTGCGTGGGGGCGTTGGCGCGGGCGCTTGGCATCACCGACGCCGCTGTGTCGCAGCACCTGCGGGTGCTGCGCGATGCGCAGCTCGTCCACGCGCGGAAGAGCGGCTACTTCGTGCACTACAGCCTGAACACCGACACCCTGAACCAGTGGCGTGAGGCGATCGATGCGCTGCTCGAGATCACCAGCCCACCAGCATGCTGCGACCCAACACACGCCGATGGGCGGAAGGAGGTGTGCCATGGAGAAAAAGGGTTGTCAGAGGCCGGATCAACTGAGCTGTTCGCCTGAGCAGATCAAGAAGTGCCACGGAGATACGCCGGGCCATGAGTGTGTGGATGCTTCGGTGGGCTGTCAGAGGCCCGATCAGCTCAGCTGCGCGCCTGAGCAGATCAAGAAGTGCCACGGGTCCGAAAAGGATCATCCGTGTGTGAAATAGGATAGGGGACGAGAAGTGCGAGCGGGCTCCGGGGACTCCCCCGGGGCCCGCACTGCGTGTGGGCACAGGCGTGATCAGGCCCGAGATGGACAACCCCTGGAGGTGCCGGGCCGCGGCGGGGGCTCGGAGTGTGATGAGTGTTACACTCACGACTGTTGCAGCCTCGCGCGCGGGTGCGTCCGCGCCTGTCCTTCACGCTCTGCAAACGAGATGGGATCGTTGTTGTAGCGTCGGAGCTTGTCTCCGACGTTCCTGGAGCGTGACTCCCACGTTCCTGGAGCGTGACCCCGACGTTCGCCCCACGGCGCAGGCAAGCTGCGCCGCTACGCCAGGAGGGGATGGATCGGCGCAGGCAAGCTGCGCCGCTCGATTGGGGTGGGGGGTTGGTCTCAGGACCGGTCAATCTTCATCTCCGGTCGTGGCG
>PWTC01000150.1 GCA_003563005.1 Candidatus Acetothermia bacterium | reverse complement strand
CCGAACGTAGGCGCTCCCACAGTGTTGTCTGCCTTGGCTTTGCTTTCTTGCCCATGCTGCATTCTAACGCGCGCTGACGGCACCCCCAAACGTGGACCGCGGCGCGACCGGGGACCCGCGGGCCTATGTGGCCCCCGTGGCCGTCCGCTGGGGTGGTTGACAGGCAGGGCGGCCTGATTATGCTAACGGGTCCCCCTTGTGAGGCCTATTGTCCTGGGTTCGCTGTGCAGACCGTAGGGCGAAGCGGGGGGTATGACAGACGGAGGGCACAACGTGCAGACGCGGGAGCTCAAGAAGATACGAAACATTGGCATTGCAGCGCATATCGATGCCGGGAAGACCACAGTCTCCGAGCGGATCCTGTTCTTCACAGGCAAGTCGCATCGACTGGGCGAGGTGCACGATGGCAAGGCGGTCATGGACTGGATGCCCCAGGAGCGCGAGCGCGGCATCACGATCACCTCTGCGGCCACGACCACGAACTGGAAGGGACACTGGATCAACGTGATCGATACTCCAGGCCATGTGGACTTCACGGCCGAGGTCGAGCGCTCGCTGCGGGTGGTGGACGGTACCGTCGCCCTGTTCTGCGCGGTGGGAGGCGTGCAACCACAGTCGGAGGCGGTCTGGCGTCAGGCCGACCGGTACCATATGCCGCGGATCGCCTTCATCAACAAGATGGACCGCACCGGCGCGGACTTCGCGGGCGCGCTCGCGGAGATCCGGGACGAGTTGGGAGCCAATGCCGTACCCATCGTTCTGCCCATCGGGAGCGAGCAGGGTTTCAGGGGCCTGGTGGATCTTCTGGACATGCACGCCATCTACTACGAGGAGCGGGACGACGGGGTCCACCTGCATGAAGGTCCCATCCCCGAGGAGTTGCTCGAGGGGGCCCGCGAGGCGCGCGAGCAACTCATCGAGCGGGCGAGTGAGCAGGACGACGCGCTGATGGGTGTTTTCCTTGCGGAACGGGAACCCACTCGGGCAGAACTCCTGCGTGGCCTTAGGGCGGCGACGATCGGGGGACGGCTCGTCCCGGTGCTCTGCGGGTCGGCCTTCCGCAACAAGGGCGTCCGCAGACTGCTCGACGCGATCGTCGACTTCCTACCTTCGCCCGCGGACGTCCCGCCGGTGCACGGTGTCTGGGATGGCCAGATGATGGAACGCACCGCCGATCCAGACGGCCCTCTGGCGGCGTTGGCGTTCAAGGTGCAGGCCGATCGCCATGTGGGGAAGCTGACCTTCGTGCGCGTGTACTCGGGCACGCTGCGCGCCGGGGAGACGGTGCTCAACGCCGGGAAAGCGATCGATCAGCGTGTGGCCCGGCTGTTCGAGGTACATGCTGACAAGCGGGAGAGCCTCGATGCTCTGCCGGCAGGCGATGTCGGCGCGGTGATCGGGCTCGCCGATACGTTCACCGGCGACACGCTCTGCGATCCCAAGCATCCGATCGTGTTGGAGGCCATGGAGTTCCCTGCACCGGTGATCGACCAGGCACTCATCCCCGAGTCACGGCGCGACTCGGACCGTCTTGGATCTGCGCTGGCGCAGCTTGCGGCCGAGGACCCCACGTTCTTGGCGCACACGGACACGGAGTCGGGACAGGTGGTCATCTCTGGGATGGGAGAACTGCACCTTGAGATCATCATCGATCGGTTGCAGCGGGAGTTCGACGTGTCCGTGAGCCCGGGACGTCCGCAAGTCGCCTACCGGGAGACCGCCTCGGCGGGGGTCGAACTCGAGCACAAGCACGTCAAGCAGACGGGCGGCCGTGGCCAGTACGCCCACGTGGTGATCCGACTCGAGCCGGGAGAGCCGGGCTCGGGGTTCCAGTTCGTGGACCGTGTGGTAGGCGGACGGATCCCACGGGAGTTCATCCCGGCGGTGCGGAGGGGTGTGCTGGAGGCGATGGCCGAAGGGCCGTACGCAGGCTGCCCGGTCGTCGACGTTGAGGTGACCCTGTTGGATGGATCTGCCCACGACGTTGACTCTTCCGAGCAGGCTTTCCGTGTCTGTGGTGCTGCTGCGTTCCGCGGGGCGCTTGGACGTGCGGGCCCCTGCCTCCTTGAGCCGTACATGCTGCTCGAGGTGACGGTCCCCGAGGAGTACACCGGGGCGGTCATGGGCAGCATCGCTTCCAAGCGAGGGCGCATTCAGGGGGTCGAGATCAAGGGTGGCGCGCACGTCCTTCGCGCCCGCGTGCCCCTGGCGGAGATGTTCGGATACTCCACCGAACTGCGCAGCCTGACGAGCGGCCGCGGCACGTTCACCATGCACTTCGAGCGCTACGAAGCCGTACCCCCGGAGATGGCCGACGAGATCGCCTCTGTGCGGCGCAGACCGGCGTAGGGACGAAGATCGCGCACGGCCTCTTGCACGGAGCCTTCCCGCGGGACTAGGATCGCCCGTACCGCACTCAAGGAGGCAGAGATGCGCACGTCTGTCGCGAGGTCGGCTTTTCGGTGCGTCGGTCTGCCGGTTGCCCTTCTGTTGCTCACGTTTGGCGTGGCTCAGGGGCAGACGGTGGATCTCACCCGCTGGTCCATCCCAACGGCCAATGCTCTTCCGTATGGGATTGGGTTGGCTCCGGACGGCAAGGTCTACTTCGCAGAGTTCAACGGGAACAAGATCGGCCAGCTCGACCCTTCGACAGACGAGATCCGCGAGCGGTCGGTGACTGGAGGACCGTTTGGGCTGGTTGTGGGGCCGACGGGATCGCTCTTCTACACGCTTGCCCAGGCCAACGCGGTGGAGACGATGGTGTTCACCGGGGGCAGCAACCGCTGGAACCTGCCGACGCCAGCGGCGACACCTCAGGCGCTGGTGGCGGCGCCGACGGGCCCAGGACAGGTCAACCTGTGGCTCGCTGAACGGAATGGGGGGAAGATCGCCCGTTTCGCCCCAGCGCAGATCCTGGTGACCCTCCCGCTGATCATCACGCCGCCGACGGCGGTGGCGCCCTCTTCCACAGAAATCGCTGGCATCACCACGCCCGTGTCCCCCGAAAGCCATCCAGGAAACCCTATGCTGCCGCCCCCCATTGCCCTGCTGGTGCCTTCGGTGTCCCCTCCGTTCACAGAGTGGGAGGGGGTTGGCGGGCCTGCGATCATGCACCGTGTCGCCGTGGGGCCGGACGGTCGGGTGTGGTTCACCCAGGACAGCGAGCTGTTGATCTCGCTTGACCCGGACAGCAACACGGCACTGTACTACGGACTGCCGTCGGGGACGCGTCCGCTGGGCGTGATCGTGGGGCCCAACGGCTGGGTGTGGTTCACCGACACCAGCCGCCCGGCGATCGGCGTGCTCGATCCATCCACCGGCGACGTGCGGCTGTGGCGCATCCCCGGAGGGAGCCAGCCGTTCGACCTCGCCCGAGATAGTGCAGGCAACGTCTGGTTCACCGACCGGTCGGCCAATGCCGTCGGCTACCTCAGCCCCACACGCAACGAGATCGTCATGTACCCCTTGGGCTTCAACGTCCACCCTGTGTTCCTGGTGCTCGACAGCGAGCAGCGCGTCTGGTTCACTGCCGAGCTGGGGAACTACGTGGGACGACTGTCGATCGTGCCCGTGCTCGGGCCGCCTCCGGGTGGCATGGGTACGCTGCAGATCAACTCCAATCCTGCCGGTCTCCACGTGGTGATCGACGGCGTGTTGCGCGGCGTGACACCACTCTCGGTCTCGCTACCCGCCGGTACCCATTCGGTGCAGCTGCTGATGTTCGGATTCATCCCCGTTTGGTCGAGCAACGAGGTCGTCGTCGCCGGGGTGACACGCACCATCAACGTCCAGGCGGGCGGCACAGCTCCCAGCGGTGGGCAAGGGACGTTGCAGATCAACTCAAGTCCCTCGGGTCTTGCTGTGCACATCGGGGGCGTGTACCGAGGGGTGACGCCGCTGTCCTTGAGCCTGCCGGCTGGCACGCACTCCATGCAGCTCTACATGGGAGCGACCCTCCGCTGGCAGGGCGATGTGGAGGTGGTGGCGGGAGGCACGAGGATCGTCCAGATCACGGTCTGGTAAACCGCGCTCGGCGGAACAGACGACCGCCCGCCTTCCGGCTACTCCGGGCGGGAGGTGGGCGGTCTGGATCCATGGAACGACTAGCCCCGAAGGGCGAGTCTCCGGCCGGCGCGCATGGCTGCGGCGATGCCTCGCCCGCTCCAGGAGCGCTTGAGCACGATGGCCCCGTACCGACACACCTCGTGACAGCACATGCATCGGATACACCGAT
>PWTC01000021.1 GCA_003563005.1 Candidatus Acetothermia bacterium | reverse complement strand
GCGCTGAACCTGCTCTACCTGCCGGCCTTGGACGAGGCAGACCTGTGTCGCGCGCTCCAAGAGGAGGACATGCTGGTGGACGAGTTCTCCGCCCTCGTGCGCGACGCCTGTGGGGCGGAGGTGGAGGTGCCGATCACAGTGACGATCCTGGCGGAGAACCGGATCCCGCCGCAGCTTGTGACGCCGGCTGAGGACGAGCCCGTGGAGTGTGACGGCAAGGGGAATGTGGATGACTTGGCTTCATGGCTGGCCGAC
Source organism: Candidatus Acetothermia bacterium (assembly GCA_003563005.1). Lineage (GTDB taxonomy): Bacteria > Bipolaricaulota > Bipolaricaulia > Bipolaricaulales > Bipolaricaulaceae > PWTC01. The sequence continues at coordinate 4,023 of PWTC01000021.1, read as the reverse complement.
CACGGCGGGGCTGTGGCCCAGGGCGCCTGCGGCCTCGCGGTCAGCTGGGAGCACGAGATCGGGGAGTTCGTGCCCGGCTGTGGAGGAACGGGGACGCGCGAGGTGACCTTTGTCGCTGCCGACCGGTTCGGCAACGAGGTGGAGACGCGCGCGGTCTTCAGGATCGTGGACACGGTGCCGCCTGAGCTCAAGCTCCCCGAGGTCGTGACGGCGGCGTGCCATGAGCCGACGGACCCCGAGCACACCGGCTGGGCGACGGCCACGGACAACTGCGATCCCGAGCCGGCGGTGGCCTACAGCGACAGGGTGGAGGCGGGAGCCTGCCCGCACGCGTGGACGATCGTCCGCACCTGGACGGCGACGGATGCGTGTGGGAACAGCACAAGCGGCGAGCAGACGGTCACCGTGGTGGACACCACGCCGCCGACGATCGGCTGTCCGAGCCACGTGCATCGCACCTCGACGGAGCCGCCGGGGAGCCTGGTGTGGGTGAGCTACCCCGTGACCGCAAGCGACAACTGTGACCCGGATCCCACCGTAAGCTGCAGCCCGAGCGGCGGCTGGTTCGAGGTGGGCACGACCACCCAGGCGGGGACAAGCTGCACCGCCCAAGACGCCTGCGGGAACGAGACGAGCCAGGACTGCACGTTCCCGGTGACGGTGGAGTTCGAGTGTCCGCCGCTCTTGGCCAGGGACGATACGGCCGACTGCCCCGGCTGGGTGCAGATCCCGGTGTTGGCCAACGACAGCGGCTACGGGCTGAGGATCTTGGACGTGACCGAGCCGATGTGCGGGAGTGCCTGGATCTCGGGGGATGGGATCGAGTACACCACCATGGGGTGGTCCCCGGGATGCCCTCCCCCGAGCGTGGGGATGCAGGAGACGTTCTCCTACACCGTGGAGGACGCGTGCGGGAACCAGGCGTCTGCTGCCGTGACGGTGACGATCACCTGCGAGATCTGTCCTCTCTCCGTCCCGGGCGGGAAGGAGGAGAAGTGAGCGCCGCTCAGAAGTCGGTGCTGGTCGGCCTGGCGCTATTGAACGGGGCGCTGGGGGCCGCCGGCCCGCTCTCGCTTGACTGGGAGGGAGCGCTTTCCTGGGACCTGGCGACCCAAGCGGCGAGCTTGGAGACGGGCATGACGCTTGGCTGGGAGGTTGGGGCGTGGGCCTGGACGGCGACGTCGACGCTCTCCGACGGCGTTTGGACGGAGCTTGCGTTTGCTGGCCGGGGGGTGCTGGGGGAGCTCGAGCTCGCGGCTCGGACGGGGTTCGATCCTCAAGCTGCCGCGGTCCTGGGGACGACCCTGTCCGGGAGCGTCCCCGTCGAGGGGCTCCGTCTGGAAGGGGTAGCACGGCTGGAACCCGGTGGCTTCGGATGGGGCCTGACGGTGCAGGCCCCCCAGGGGGCGCTCTTGGAGCGGCTCCGGCTCAGGTTCAACCTCAAGCGCACCCTGGACGAGGTAGCCCAAGACACGTTCGCGGCGGGGTTCTCCTACGGCGAGGCGCGGTTTTCGCTTCCGGCTCCGTGCTGTGTGGACCGGGTTCGCGGCTGGGTGAGGTTCACCAAGTCTGGGTTCGACGAGGCGGGGACGAGCTTCAGCCTGCCCCTGTTCCCGGACCAGGGGATCTCCCTGGGGAGCACGGTGCGGTTCGTCACAACTGGGAAGCGTGACTCTGTGACCCCGATGTGGGTGTACGAAGCGCCAGCGTGTGTGGAGGTGATCGCCGCGCTGGACTGGGATGAGGGAAGCTCGGGGCTGTGGGGGGTGAAGGTGTACGCCCTGGGGGTGCGTTGTGAGGTGGGCGCGATCACCGTGCGGAGCCTGACGGTACTCGGGGAGGGGATCGGCCTGATCAAGTCGCCCTACTGGGAGCTCCTGTCGCTTCAGTGGACGGGGGCGGAGTGCTGCGGTCCGGCGGAGTTCGGCGTCACGTTCTACTTTGGGGACACGGGGCTCCTCGGGATCGGGGAGCTCGAGGCCACGTTCGAGGCCGCGCTGAGCGAGCGATTGCGCGTCGGTCTGGGCTTGGAGCTCCCGGCGGCGGGCGGGGGCACGCTGCGCCTGTCCTGGCGGGTCGAGCTGTAGCCCCTGCGCACCGCAGAAGGCTGCAGCGGGGAGAGCGTGCGCTCGAACGTGGGCCGGGCCGGAGCTCAGCCGGGGTTCGTGCCCAGGCCGGCGGTGAGGTCCCGGATGAGGAGCGGGCCGCTTTCGAGGTCCAAGAAGCGCACGCGTCCAGAGATCTGAAACGAAGATCCCGGCACCGGGCCGAGGTGAAGCGCAAGCTCGCCGGCGGGGAGGAACCGCAGCAGGCCCGCGGGGCGCAGTTGTCCGTCGGCGCCAGAGAGTTCGAAGAGGGCTGCCCTCAGGTCGAGATCCCAGCCGAGCGCCGCGAAGGGCTGGCCGTGGGCGCCGAGGACGAGCGCGGGGAGGACGAGGTGCAGCGCGCCTTGCGCCGGGTGCCAGTCGGCGGTCGCAGCCAGCCCGGCGTGCCAGCGGCCGCCGAGGTCGGCGCGCCAGCGCAGCGCCAGTCCCCCGGCGCGCAGGGCAGGATCGAGCCGCACGTCCCCGTCGAGCCGCGTGTGCTCCCCGAGCGCCCAGGTGCCGCCCATGGCGAGGCCGACGATCAAGGGCAGGGCGAACCGGCCGTCCGAGGCGGTGACCCACACGCCGATGCGCAGCTCGGCCAGTCCCTGGCCGCTGCCCGGCGCGGCGAGCCCGACGCAGAGGAGGGTGGCAACGACCAGGAGCGTGGCGCTACGGGGCATGGTGGGGGGTGCGGCGGAAGCGCGCCGGGTCGTAGCCCTGCCCGGCGAGCCGGGCGAAGATCCTCTCGAGCGTGGCCTCGGGGAGCTCCGGCTCACGGGCCAGCACCCAGCCGTAGTCGCGCGAAGGATGGCCCACCACGGCGTAGCTGTAGTCGGGGGTGAGGTCGATCACCCAGTAGGGCGCGGTGAACAGCGGCACCCCCAAGACAACCGCGAAGCTCACCCGGAGCTTGGCCGGGGCATCCCCGGGCCAGGCACGGCCGCGGGCCTCGATGATGCGGCCGTCCTCGCGCATGCAGCGGTTCAGAACTTCCACGCTTCCGTCGGGAAGGAGCGTGTAGGTCGCAGTGGTGTCCGAGGCGCACCGGCGCTGGAAGCTCGCGGGGATGCTGGCGATCTCGTACCACCGGCCCATGTACCGCTCGATGTCGAGCTCGTCCACCACCGTGAGCTCGGGCAGCGTCTCACGCGGCATGGTGAGCAGCACCCCCACAGCCACCACGGCGCCGATGGCCGCCAGTGTCCATAGTTTGTTCATGTGGCCTCCCTTCGGCACATCCTACCACGGCGGCGCGGGGGCGGCTCACAGGAGCAGGGAGAGCAGCACGCCGGCGGCGACCGCCGAGCCGAGCACCCCGGCGACGTTGGGGCCCATGGCGTGCATGAGGAGGGCGTTCCGCGGGTTGGCCTCGAGGCCCACCCGGTTGACGACCCGCGCGGCCATGGGCACGGCCGACACCCCGGCGGCCCCGATAAGCGGGTTCACCTTGCCCCCGCTCAGGACGTACATGAGCTTCCCCAGCAGCACCCCCGAGGCGGTGCCCACCGCGAAGGCGAACAGCCCGAGGGCGAGGATACCGAGCGTCTCGGTCGTCAGGAAGTACTCCGCCTGGAGCTTGGCCCCGATGCTGAGCCCGAGCAGCATGGTCACGATGTTGATGAGCTCGTGCTGGGCGGTCTTGGCGAGGCGCTCGACGACGCCCGACTCGCGCAGGAGGTTCCCCAGCATGAGCATCCCCACGAGCGGCGCGGCCTGCGGAAGGAGGAGCACGCACAAGCCGAGGACCACCAACGGAAAGGCGATGCGCTCGATGCGCGATACGGGCCGCAGCTGGCGCATGGGGACGGCGCGCTCGGCGCGGCTGGTGAGCGCGCGCATGATCGGGGGCTGCACGATGGGTACCAGGGCCATGTACGAGTAGGCGGCGACCGCGATCGCCCCCAACAGGCGCGGCGAGAGGCGCGCGGCGAGGAAG
>PWTC01000019.1 GCA_003563005.1 Candidatus Acetothermia bacterium | reverse complement strand
TTTGCACCGGCAAGTTAGAAGCGCTCTGTACTATCCACGCCAACACGAGTATAATGAGCCACAGACGGGTACGCATAGCAGGCCTCCTTTGTCCAAAGTGATGCCTTCTAGCGTGCCCGTTATTGCCTGTTTTGTCAAGGTGCCGATGCTGATGCTGCAAAAGGCTCTCAGCTAATGTGCCATTGTCAAACTATGGACTCGCAGCGCTAGCTAGATGTACTTCTTGCTCTCAGGACCGGTGGGTGTTCCTGGTCACTCACTACACTGGGTCATCCGATGATGGCGGGCCCGCGTGATCGTATGATCGTGTCGGCTGCGAACTCTGCCAAGCTGCGTCGTGTTCAGGAGCCCGGTTCAGCCCGGAGTCCAGGCACAGCGGAAGCCGTTGGTTCTGAAAACCCGGTGGGGATTCAGGGCACAGCGACACGCGCACCGGGCATACCGACCACGGCTTCCGGCCGCGCCGCCCCGCAATGCCTTCTGGACACCGTCTTCGGGCCCCCGGGGGTTGCGTTCTGGCGATGCTTGATAGTAGGTTGGATCATACCAGTCAGCTGTCCATTCCCAGACGTTGCCCGCCATGTCGGCAACGCCGTAGGGGCTATCACCTTCAGGTGAATACTGCCCAACCGGCGTGCTGGTCCAAATGTGTCCGTCGCTAGTGGCACAGCGGCTCGGATCAAACTGGTCCCCCCAGGGGTAGCGCCGGCCGGGGGCAGGATTCCTGCTGTCCGGCCCGCCGTCCCGGGGCAGCGAGAGGCCTCCGCGGGCCGCCTTCTGCCATTCAGCTTCGGTCGGCAATCTCTTACCGGCCCAGGCTGCGTACGCGGCGGCATCAGACCAGTCCACGAGTACTACTGGGTGCATCTCCTGACTGGACGGTATCTCCCCGTGTTGCCAATGAGGAGGGGCTCGATGGCCAGTTTCTCTGACGAATCGCTGGTATTCCCCATTGGTCACCGGATGCCGATCGATGTAGAACGTCTCAAGGTAGATGAGCCGTTGCGGCCTCTCCTCTGGCTCTCCAGACCCATCCATTGGGGCGCTGCCTCGGAGGAAAGGGCCCCCTGGCACGCGCACCATCCCTTCTCGGGGACCCGACTGGCTTCCCGCTAGTCCTGTCTCACTGCCTTTGGTCGAACCCCTGACCGAGCTGTTGCAGCATCGAGATGCCTGGCTGTCATGGTCAGAGGCCAGATTCGTTCCCGGTACCTGGGCGTACCAGGCGAGGAAGTCAGCACCGAACCAGGATTCGGGCTCATCCCTCAAGATGCGCATAACGGTATCCACGTAGCGTCGAGTCTCGGTCAGATGGGTGGTAGCATATCCAATCTGAGCGGAGGTCCAGACGCCCCAGGAGTCGAGGTGCTTCCCAATGTCCCGGTCCAACCTGTCATCCCGGATGACGATCTCGTTCTTAAGGTCCCAAGAGCCCCCGCCATCCTGGCTCAAACACGCCCTGACGCCATAGGGCGCCCGCCGATGACCGTACGTGCACAGGATCCTCCCGTCAGACAGGAGGAGCAGATCGGGAGGGCTGCTGCCACCGCTCCAGATCGGCGTCTCTGTTGGCTGCCTCCAAGGGTATTGGGACAGTCGCTCATACCATGATGCCAGCGTATTCAGCTCATCTCCCAGCAAAGGCCGTCCTCAGAGAAGGCCAGGTCAGCCAGATTCTGACCAGTCTCGGTGTCCCAGTCCGTGTAGGCCATCTTATGGAGGCGGCTGGGATCGTCCCGCAGGGATTCCGGTAGATGTGGGTATCGTCGGCGCGGGAACATCCTGAGAAGACGACTTGGGGGAACACTGACCCCAAGGGCTCGAGGTTTTCCTCAGTAGAAGAGCTGCCAGTGGATAACACCCTGGCTCTCCGCGACTGCCAGAGCCGCTACAGTCTGTCATCCCCAGCTTGGCCAAATCGGAGCCGCAGGCCGCTGCATCCGGCACCACATACGATACCGTTAAGTCTGCAGGTCGTACTCGCCGCTGCAGCGAGATGTGGTTCCAAGGGCCGTATCGTCGCGGAATAAGCCCCTCCATGACCGCGGTAGACGTGACGAAGCGGCGCCGAATACCCCGGTATCATCGAGCGAGAAGTCGTCGAAGAACAGAATGGTCCTTGCCTCTGTGTTCGGCAGGAGAAACCCCCGGCCTGACTACGGTGGTAGACTGTTGCTCCGCCAACACCTGCTCGATGTGATGTAGATCCGATCCGAGAGTTCGACGTGTGTAGGAAAATGCTGTGACCCCGATTATGGGCCGCTTGGCGCAGAGCAGAGGGCAGCCCATCTGTACGGTGCTCGTCCGTCTGCGCGCTGCTCAGCTGCCGCGGGCGCCTTGCCGAATTCGCGTAGCTCTCGGGCCCGTCCGTATGCAACTCGGTCACCATTCTGTATATCATAGGATCGTCTACGTGTCAACTGCCCCCCCACGCGCTTTGGTCTCATGGCGAACTCCGGGATTGGGGGTAGGCAGGTGACACAAGGGCCTCTCTGTGGTATACTGCGATGAAGAAATCATACGGCCCGGATGATCGGTCCGTCTGACGATACTATTGCGTTCCATCCGCACTGCAACAGGAGTCCTGAGATGCTGTCATCGAGAGAACGTCTGACACTGGCGCTGAACCACCAGCAACCCGACCGTGTGCCCGTGGACCTGGGCGGAAGCGTGGTGACTGGGATGCACGTCAGCTCCGTGTATCGGTTGCGCCAGGCGCTTGAACTGGATGCGCCTGGCACGCCGGTCAAGGTGATCGAGCCCTATCAGATGCTGGGCGAGATCAAGTCCGATCTGCTGGACGCCTTGGGGGCCGACGTGGTTTCGCTCGCGTCCCCGAAGACCATGTTCGGTTTCCGTAACCAGGGCTGGAAGCCCTGGAGCCTCTTTGACGGCACCCCTGTTCTCGTGCCCGAGGGATTCAACACAGAGCCCGAGCCGAGCGGCGACGTACTGATGTACCCGGAGGGTGATCGATCGGCGCCGCCGAGTGGTCGCATGCCGAAGGGAGGCTTCTATTTCGACGCGGTGATTCGGCAGCCTCCTCTGGATGAGGCCAGTCTTGACCCGCAGGACAATCTGGAGGAATTCGGTCCCATTGGGGACGAGGAACTCGAGCACTTCCGGCACGAAGCCGAGCGGCTTGCCACCGAGTCGGACAGGGCTGTCCTCGCCAATTTCGGAGGCACGAGTTTCGGAGACATCGCCCTGGTGCCCGCCCCGTGGCTCAAGCACCCGCGAGGTATTCGCGATGTCGAGGAGTGGTACGTCAGCCTGGCACGTCGTCAGGACTATATCTATCAGATCTTCGAGAGGCAGTGCGAGATCGCATTGCCCAATCTGGAGAGATTGCACGCGGCTGTAGGCGATCGGGTGACCGCCGTCATGGTCACTGGAACCGATTTCGGGATGCAGTCCGGCCCGATGCTGTCCCCCCAGACCTATCGTAGCCTGTTCAAGCCCTTCCACAAAAGGGTCAACGACTGGATTCACCAGCACACCTCCTGGAAGACCTTCATCCACTCGTGCGGCTCCGTGATGGCTCTGCTCACCGACTTCATTGAGGCAGGATTTGATATTCTGAACCCTGTCCAGTGCTCGGCAGCGGACATGGATCCCCACCTGTTGAAAGAGCGCTTCGGGGATGAGGTCGTCTTTTGGGGTGGAGGCGTCAGCACGCAGCATACCCTGCCGTTCGGGACACCGGAGGAGGTCCACGACGAGGTCTGCCGCCGCGTGCGGGCCTTCGCTCCTGGGGGAGGGTTCGTCTTCAACACCGTTCACAACGTCCAGCCTCAGGTTCCTGCCGAGAACCTGCTCGCGATATATGACGGCGTGCGAGATTGCGGACGGTATCCAGTTGGTGATGTGAGCTAACGGAGGTTATCGTCCGCTGGAGGACGGGTGGCAGCGGGAATCCGGGCTGTACGTGCACACGTGCAACAGCCGAACGGTACGTCTCGCCACGGGCATCGCCCTTTGCCCGGGACGGGCCACGGGGTATGGTCAAGTCCGGAGAGAACACCGCACAGAATAGGGCCACCCCGATAGATCTGCCCGGGATAGGGCGTCAGCCGATGATCCTCGATCCGGCGTGAACCTCTGGCGATCAAGGTGCAGCCGATCTCGCGAACGGCCGCCGTTGCGGTCTGCGCGCGTCCCTTGAGGGAAGGCTCTCGAAGACCCACGGTTTCCGGGTCGGTGTGTACTTCCAAGAAGAGCCAGCATGGTCTGACGACGAGCGCCTCCAACTCAGTCATGCGCGGTAATCTTCCCTCTTTCTGACAACGCCCAATCGGTTCAGCAACCGCAGGCCGGGCCCTCGCGCGACTC
>PWTC01000087.1 GCA_003563005.1 Candidatus Acetothermia bacterium | reverse complement strand
GAGGCTCGCTTCGACCTTGTCGTTGTCCCCGGCGGCCGGCCGGCAGTTGCTTTCATTCATGGGCCTGAACGGTGAAGCCGGTACCCGACCCTCGGGGATCATCCCCATACCCCGCAGCGAGGCCGAGGCGGCGGTGGCCGGATACCTGAGCGAGATGACCCAGCTCACGCCGACCGAGGCGGCAGACCTAGTTCGTACGGTGTTCGCCTCGGTCGACGCAGCGTTCCCCTTCGAAGTCCACCTAAGGCCCACCGTCGGAGCCGAGGCCTTCTTGCGGGCGCTGCGCAGCGCGGGAGGACGGGTGGCCATCGTCACCCATGACAGTGCAGCCGCAGCACGACGGCATCTGCGCGCGCTCGGCTGGGAGGGACTTGTGGACGCCGTCGTAGGCATCGATGGCGCACATCGCCCCAAGCCGGCGCCGGATTTCCTGCTTGCCGCCTGCGCGGAGTTGGGTGTGCGGCCGGATCGCTGCATGATGGCCGGAGACGCGGGAACAGACGTGGACGCCGGAAGAGCCGCAGGGTGCCGACCTGTGGTGGGCCTCCTCTGCGGGATCGGCACGCAGAGCTGTCTCCAAGACGCCGACCACATCATCGCCGACCTCGGCCGCATCACGGTCATCGGCTGCGGGACGGATGGGTAGCGGGCGACTCCGGCTCTATGGGTACTTCGGTCACGGCAACCTGGGGGACGAATCCCTCTGCTGGGCATGGCGGCAGCTCGTCCCGGCGCTCCGCGAGGCCGAGCTGTGGGCGCCCCCACGTCTCCCGCGAGGTCGCGGGACCACCGTGTTCACTGGAGGGCTGTTCCAGGATACCTCGTCACGACGCTCGCTGGCCTTCTACACGGCTGCCGTCCGCTGGGCGGCACATCGAGGCCCGGTCGCGCTCGCCTCGGTCGGCGTCGACGTGCACACTGCCTTCGGCCGCCATCTTCTCTCGTGGGCCGCACGGGGAGCACGCTTCATCTCCGGCCGTGACCCTGAGAGCCTCCGTGCCCTCAGCGACGTCGGCGCCACGCCCCAGTCGGGCAGGGATCCGGTCCTCGGAGTGCCGCCGGCCAAAGGCAACCACCGGGGACCTGTAGTGCTTAACCTCTCCCCTTCGGTCCCCGCCATGCTGCGCCGCGCCGCGTACGATCGGGCCCAGCGCGAGGCGAGGGCCCGTGGCCGGCCCCTCGTCGGCCTTGTGATGGCACGCGGCGAGGACGACGCCGTGCTGGGTGACCTCGAGCGTGCTACCCCGCGCACGCCTGAGGAAGCGCTAGATCTCCTGGCCCAGGCGGAGCTGCTCATCGCAGCACGGCTGCACGCCCTGGAGTTGGCGCTGCTGTCGGGCACACCCTTCACGGTCGTCCCCGGCACGCGGAAGGCGGAGGCGTTCGCCTATCTGGTGGAGCGAGATCTCCCCGCTCCCATCCCCCGCTGGCCGGCCGACACGGAGGTTCTGCGCGGGCCGGAGTGGACGCGGGGGTTACACCGCGCACGCGACCGGTTGCGCGACGAGGCACAGGTCAGTGCACGCGAACTGGAGGTCTGGCTTGACAGTGCGGCATGAGCCGGTCATGGTCCGCGAGGTCCTGGAACTCCTACGGATCGAGCCGGGACGCACCTACGTGGACGCGACCGTCGGCCTGGGAGGCCACAGCGAGGCCATGTTGTCGCAGGGCGCGCGCCTGGTGGGCGTGGATCGTGACCCCGAAGCGCTGGCACACGCAGCCGTCCGCCTGGAGGGCTACACCGAACGCGTCACCCTGATTCACGGAAGCTTCGCCGTTCTGCCGGGCCTCCTCGCGAGCGTCAACGTCGGTCCTGTGCACGGCGTACTCCTCGATCTGGGGGTCTCCTCGCTGCAGCTGGAGAGGCCAGAGCGGGGCTTCTCGTTTCGACAGGATGGCCCTCTAGACATGCGCATGGATCCCCACGGGCCGGTCACGGCCGCCGAGCTGGTCAACGGCCTCGCGGAGCCTGAGCTGGCACGGATCCTCCACGAATACGGGGAGGAACCCCGCGCAAGGGGCATCGCCCGCGCGATCGTGCGGGCGCGCGACCACGCTCCGATCGCCACCACGTCCGAGCTCGCCGCGATCATCACCCGCGCTGCTTCCCGAGGAGGCAGACGGAGGATCCATCCAGCCACGAAGTCCTTCCAGGCACTGAGGATCGCCGTCAATGACGAACTGGCCGCGCTCGAGCAGGGTATCGCCGGCGCCCTGGAAGCGCTCGCGCCCGGCGGCAGGTTGGTCGTGATCGCGTTCCATTCTCTCGAAGACCGGATCGTGAAGCGCGCGTTCCTCCGTGAGCAATCCGAGGGCCGGTTGGAGATCCTCACCAGGAAACCGCTTCGCCCTGCCCACGAGGAGGTCGTGGTGAACCCGCGCGCACGCTCAGCGAAGCTGCGCGCAGCCCAGGTGCCGCACGTCGGCCTGCCATAGGTCAACTGTCCTCATAGGATGGACATCGGGGCGCGTACACTGCGGCAGGGGGGAGCATGAGGACACGCGTGCACTCGTTGCCCGCGCCCTGGTTACGTGACAGGGCATGGGAGATCACCGCACAGTGGCGGCTGTGCCTCGTGGCGATCGGCGCCGGCGCGGCGGTCGCTACCCTCGTGCTGGCGTACCTCTGGCTGGGCGCGGGGATCGCCCTCTATCGCCAGGAGGTCGCCCGCGCCACCTTGTCCGTGGAACACCTCAGACGCGACGTGCTCTACCTGGAGCACCAGGTGGAGTTGGCACTCCGGCGTGACCAGATCCTGCAGCGCGCAGGCGCCCTGGGGATGGCCGAGTACGACAAGGATCGGATCATCGACCTGACGCGGAACCGATGACTCAGGCTCAGGCAGTGCGGCGGGGCGGACTCGCGCTCGGCCTCATGGCCCTGGGGCTTGCGGCGGTGCTGGGGAGGCTGGTGCAACTGCAAGCCTTCGAGCATGACCGCTGGGCCGCGGCCGCCCAGGCGCTCCACGAGGACGTCATCGTGTTGCCTAACCAGCGCGGGACGATCTACGGCGCGGGAGGACTGCCCCTGGCGCGCGACATCCCCGCCTATGCGGTCGCCCTGGACAACCACCACATGACCAAACCCGAGCTACTCATATCCTTGCTGGTTCAGGAGGTCGGTCTCTCCTCCGAAGCTGCCCACAACCGCGTCTACCGCGCATCGTACTTCACCTGGATCGACCGGGCTCTCGACCGTGCCGCCGGCGACCGTCTGAGGCAGCGCGCGCGCGATCTGGGCATCCGCGGCCTTCTGTTCTTCGACACCTGGGCCCGCTGCTATCCACAGGGCATCATGGCGCTCAACGTGCTGGGGGTGGTGGGTGTGGACGGAGAGGGCCTGGCCGGCATCGAGCAAGCCTTCGACGAGGTGCTGACGGGCCGCCCGACCGTGTACCGGGTACTCCGCGGCCGTGACGGGCGCGTCGTCGACATCGAGCTCGAGGATCCAGGAGCGCCCGGAGAAGACCTCGTGCTGACACTGGATCCGACCCTGCAGCAGATCTGCGAAGGGGCCGTCGCGTACGGAGTGAAGACGTTCATGGCCGACCGCGGCTTCGCCATCGTGCTCGACGCACGCTCGGGTGCAGTTCTCGCGCTGGCGCAGGCCCCCTCGTTCGACCCACATGATCCGCACTCCCCTCCCGAGCACCTCCAGTCCTGGGCCGTCACACAGGTATTCGAGCCCGGATCGACGTTCAAGGCGCTGATCGGTCTGGCTGCCATGGATCAGCGCGTGGTCCGAGCGGACGAGCTGATCCATGCGGACTCACCGTACCGTGTGATGGGAATCCCGGTGCACAACGCCAATCGCTATGAGCAGTACGGATCTGTCCCCTTCTCCCGCGGGATGAACCAGTCGTTGAACGTCGTCCTCGTCCAGGTGGCCCAGCGGTTGGGCATCGACCGCACACACGAGTACCTCGTTCGCATGGGGTTCGGGGAGAAGACAGGTATCGAACTCCCGGGGGAGGCCGTGGGCATCCTGCATCCCCCCGAACACTGGACCGAACTCGATCTGGCGATGACCTCATTCGGCCAGAGCGTGGCCGTGACCGGTATCCAGTTGGCAGCCGCCTTCGGCGCGCTGGCCAACCACGGCAGGTACATGCCCCCTCATCTCGTTGAAGGCAGCGGCGGGATGCCCCGGCAAGTGGCCTCTCCGGCGGCCAGCCTGGAGATGCGTGCCATCCTCCGCCAGGGACTCGATCCTCAGCGATCCGCCGGGCTGCCCTCGGCGCGGCACGCGGATGTCCCCGGCTACGGGATCGCCGGCAAGTCGGGGACAGGAGAGAAAGCGTTCCCCGGACAAGGGTACGTCGCCGGTCGCTACATCGCCGGCTTCGGGGCGTTCTTCCCCTGGGACGACCCCGACTACGTGCTTCTGGTAGTGTACGACGAGCCCAAAGGCGAGTCCTTCTGGGGCGCAGATACCGCCGGAAGGACGATCCGCACCATCGTCGAGGCGATGGAGGAAGCGGGCGTGGTCGCCCCCATCACGAAGTGACCACGGCCGACGGGCGGTCTGGGTAGCTCAGGTAGAGCTTCCCCCCCCAGTCGGCGAGCGACCGGGCCACCGTGTCCAGCGCGCAGGCCTGGGTGTTGTTCTCCTGAGAGAGGTGCGCCAGGAGAACGGTCTGGAGCTCTGACGAGGCCAGCGTAGCCAGGGCCCTACCCGCTTCGTCGTTTGCCAGATGCCCCTTGGGCCCCAGGACCCGCATCTTCAAGAACCACGGATAGGGGCCAGCAAGGAGCATGGAAGGGTCGTGGTTGGCCTCCATAATCACGCTCGTACAACGGCGCAGAGCCTCCGTCGCCGCCGGCGTGACGCAGCCGAGGTCCGTGGCCACACCCAGGCTCACTCCGTCCCACGCGAGGCGGAACCCGGTAGGCTCGACCGCGTCATGCGAGAGGGGAAACGGGTAGAGGGTCAGGCCGCACACCTCCATCCCTTCCTTCACCGGAACACCCTCCACGCCCAGCGCCCGCAGCGTACCGGCGCTCGCCGCCACGCGCACACCCCGGCGGATCAACGGTCCCAGGCCGCGTACGTGATCGGAGTGCTCATGCGTCAGAAGCACCCATGCGATACCCGCGGTCGATAGCCCGGCGCGCTCCGCTCGGCGCTCGATCTCCCTCCAGGAGAGCCCCGCATCGATCAACAGCCGCCCTGTCGGCCCTTCGACGAGGATAGCGTTGCCGGAGGAACCACTGCCCAGGACGCAGATCCTCAATCCCTGCTTCCCTTCTGCAGCATGGCCAGCAGGTCGATGGGCACGGGGAACACCACCGTGGTCGCGTTCTCCGAGGAGATGTCCGACAGGGTCTCCAGGTACCTCAGCTGGAGCGCGCCCGGCGACCGGTTCATGATGTCCGCCGCCTGGCTAAGCTTCTCCGCCGCCTGAAGCTCCGCCTGAGCATGGATGATCTTCGAGCGGCGTGCACGTTCCGCCTCCGCCTGGGCGGCGATCGCCCGCTGCATCTCCTGAGGGATCTTCACATCCTTGATCTCTACAGTGATCACCTTGATCCCCCACGGGTCGGTGTGTTCATCGATGATCTCCTGAAGCTGGCGGTTCAGCTTCTCCCGCTCGCCGAGGATCTCGTCGAGCTCAGCCCGTCCGAGGACCGACCGTAGCGTGGTCATGGAGATCTGACGGGTGGCCTCGATGAAGTCGACCACCTCCACCACCGCGGCCTGGGAGTCCATGACCCGGAAGTAGACCACGGCGTTGACGTTCGCAGGCACGTTGTCGTGGGTGATCACCTCTTGCGGGGGGACATCGAGGGTGATCGTCCTCAGGTCCACCTTCACCATCGTGTCCACGATGGGAATGATGAAGAAGAGGCCCGGGCCCTTGGCACCCACCAGTCGACCCAGGCGGAAGATCACGCCGCGCTCGTACTCGCGGACGATGCGGATGGCACTCGCCAGGAACAGGACGGCGATACCAACGATAATGACCGGAAGCCACATGGTCCCCTCCTTCCCTACAGTTGCGCGAGCCATGATAGGCGCCTAGGATGGCGGATGTCAACGAAAGGAGGCGACGATGGGCAGAACGGTGGTGGCCGCCAACTGGAAGATGCACAAGACAGCCGGCGAGGCGCGCACCTATGTGGAGAAGCTACTTGAGCTCGTCCCATCACGGCTGGAGTTCGAGCTGATCGTCTTCCCCTCCGCCACGGCCCTCTACGTCGTGGCGCAAGTGCTGCGGGGCTCCCCCATCGCCTGGGGGGCACAGAACGCGCACTGGGAGACCCAAGGTGCGTACACGGGAGAGATCTCTGTGAACCAAGTGGCCGATCTGGGGGCGGCTTATGTGCTCTGCGGCCACTCCGAGCGGCGGCACCTGTTCGGGGAAGACGACGCGACCGTCGCCGCGAAGGTCCGTTCCGTGCTCGCCGGGGGCCTCGTTCCCGTGCTCTGTGTAGGCGAGACGCTAGAACAGCGCCGCGGGGGAGACGCTTGGGATGTCGTCACGGCACAGCTCAGTGCTGCCCTCAAGGACATCGGACCGGACGCTGCCGACCGCTTGGTTGTCGCCTACGAGCCGGTGTGGGCGATCGGAACAGGCGTGGCCGCCCAACCCGAGGACGCGCAGTCCATGGCGCACGACATCCGATCCTGGCTCACAGAGCTCTTCGGGTCAGAAGGGGCTGAGATCCCCGTTCAATACGGAGGATCGGTGAAACCCAACAATGCGGACGCCTTCCTACAGCTGCCCGATGTCGACGGCGCGCTCGTCGGGGGAGCCTCTCTTGACCCAAAGGAGTTCTGGACCATTGCCTGCTCCGCTGTCCCGCGTTGACAAACGCCCAGGAGCACGCTAGCTTGGGATCATGACCCTCACCATCCCTAACCAGATCACCCTGGCCCGGATCCTGGCCATACCCCTGTTCATGTTCTTCGTCTTCGCCGAAGGGACGGTGTTCAAGCTCCTCGCTCTGGCCTTGTTCGCGTTGGCGGCGGCTTCGGACGTGGTCGACGGTTACCTCGCTCGCTCCTTGCGCCAGGTGACACCGTTCGGGGTGTTCGCCGATCCGATCGCCGACAAACTGCTGGTCACCGCAGCCCTCGTCTCGTTCGTGCAACTCGGAGATCTGATGGCGGTCCCGGTGGTCATCATCCTGGCTCGAGAGTTCGTCGTTACCGGCCTCAGACTCCTCGCTGTGGCGGAGGAAGGCATCGTGATCTCCGCCTCGGTGCTGGGCAAGGCCAAGACGTTGTCCCATACTGGCCTCGTCATGTTCATCCTGGCGACGCGGTACTTCGGGGTCGGCCCCATCGGCGAGATCCTCAAAGACGTGTTCCTCTACCTCGCCCTGGCCCTCGCTGTCATCTCCGGAGGGGAGTACTTCTACCGGACACGGCATGTCTGGCGCGCCGCCGCCACGCGGCTCCCGCCGCCGGACTGAGGAAGCGCCACGCACAGGCCCTGAACGGAGTGCGCAAGCCCCCCCCCGAGGCCTCCCACGCACCTTGGTCCCACGCAGGACTGCCGAGTCCGCTAGAAATGCAGCACCACGCCCACGGTCAGGACGATGAGGCCCACAGCGTCGAACGTCGACCGCGTGTACACCTCGATGCCCGAGAAGGCGACACCCAGGTAGAGTTCTTGCAGTACGAAGCCGCCCAGGTCGAACGTGGTGATCGACTCGAGGGAGACCGGTGAGACATCGACACGGAGGATCAGATCGGCGGCGTCGAACGTGAACAGGCCGAGCGTCCACAGACGGGCCCCAACTTCGATCAAGGGATCCGGCCACCGGTAGGCAGCCCCGTACCTTGTCCATGTGGGCCAGAGATCGAGTGGGGTGAACAACATGACCACGTCAGCGGAGAAACAGGCTCCGCGATAGCCGAGTCCCAGCAACTGCTCCTCCAACCACAGGCCCGGTGCCAGCGCAATGTCTGTGTCGTGGCGGTCATCGATGAGCGCGTACAGGTCCCATGCCCCGAACCCGGTCAGGCTTCGCGCCCAGAAGCATCCCCCGATCCAGAGCTCCATGTCGAGTACGAAGCCCATGCTGTACACCGGCGGATCGCACAAGGGTGCTGTGTTCTCCAGCTGCAGCAGTCCCCCCACGGAGAACGGGCAGCAGACGGACCTGACAGAGAGACGGTACATGGAGAAACACGGGTCGAACCTCATCCCTGTGGACAAGGCAAACGTCTCGAAACCGTAGCCCAACTCCAGGTAGGCTCCCTCCAAGGCCAGCCAGCTCAGACGGGTCGTGCTGAGCACGTATGCCGGTCCCAAGGACAGGGACAGCGTGATGTCGCTCGTGATGTCAAGCGTCGCCGGGGGAATGGGTCGGACGTGCACGTCCCACCCCAGGCTCCCTCTGATCCCAGGTTCCTCCGCGAGGGTCGCCCCCGCGAGCAGCGCAAGCGCTGCCGTCAACACCACCGCAGTTCTCACGGTCAACCTCCTCCTTGCTCCCCAGGGAGGCTAGCTGGCAAGAGTCTGCGGGACAGGGAACGTCGGGGGCAGCGGCGGGGCGCTTTGTCCCCGCCGCCGGACACCTTTGTCTGTGGCCCCCCAGGCGCGCGCTCAGAGAAGGTGCTTCAGCGCATCCTCGAGGGTCGGAGATCCGATCTCCTGGAGATCATAGCGGACGCGCGTCATCGGCACGGAGGCCTTCACCAGCCGCCTCAGATCGATGGGCGTCCCGGCCACGATCGCCTCACAGGGCACCTTGTCGATCGTCCGCTGCAGCTCCTCCAACTGTAAGCTGCCGTAGCCCATGGCTGGAAGGATCGCACCGAGATGGGGATAGCGGGCGAACACATCGGCGATCGAACCCGTCGCGTAGGGGCGAGGATCCACGAGTTCCCCCCCCAGCTTGCGCGCCGCCACCGCCCCGGCGCCGAACGCCATGTCGCCGTGCGTGACCGTAGGACCATCCTCCACCACGAGCACCCGTCTGCCGGGGATCAGCGAGGGATCGTCGACGGTGATGGGAGAGGCCGCCTCGATGACCAGGGCTTCGGGGTTCACCTTGGCGATCGTCGACCGAAGCTGCGTCACCTGCTCGGCGGATGCGGAGTCCACCTTGTTGATGATGATCACGTGCGCCGCCCGGGTGTTCACCGAGCCGGGCCAGTAGCACAGCTCGTGTCCGGCGCGAAGTGGGTCCGCCAGCACCATCAGAAGATCGGGCCTGTAGAAGGGGAAGTCGTTGTTGCCGCCGTCCCAGAGGATCACGTCCGCCTCGCTCTGGGCGCGCTCCAGAATCGCCCCGTAGTCCACCCCCGCATACACCACAGTCCCACGGTCCAAGTGCGGTTCGTACTCTTCACGCTCCTCGATCGTGCAATGGGCCGCATCCAGATCCTCGTACGTGGCAAAGCGCTGGACGGCCTGCGCCGCCAGGTCGCCGTAAGGCATGGGGTGTCGCACGACCACCGTGCGCTTGCCGGCCGCCCTTAGCAACTCGACCACCTTGCGTGTGGTCTGGGACTTCCCTGCACCGGTGCGCACCGCGCACACAGCAACGACCGGTACACGCGCCTCGATCTGCGTCGCCGACGGCCCCATGAGCCAGAAGTCAGCTCCCGCCGACGCCGCGACCGCTGCCCGATCCATGACATAAGCGTGCGGGACATCGGAGTAGGCGAACACCACAACGTCCACTTGGTGTTCACGTATCAGGTCAAACAGCTCCTCCTCCGGGTGGATGGGAATCCCCTCAGGGTATAGCGAGCCTGCCAGTTCCGGCGGGTAGACGCGTCCTTCGATGCCCGGGATTTGCGTCGCGGTGAAGGCGACAACGTGGTAAGCCGGATCATCACGGAATACAACATTGTAGTTGTGAAAATCGCGTCCAGCGGCTCCCATCACGATGACGCGTTTCTTAAGCATGTAATCACCTCACTGAGTTGTTGGGGGTGGGCTCGGCATGAGTATACCCAGATAGGCGCGCGCTTGCGAGGTTGCCGGTCTCCGACACAGGGACGTATGATCGAGCCATGACCTTGGCCAATTGGCTCACCTTGTTGAGGGCGGTGCTCCTCGGGCCGACCCTGGCCGCCGCCGCGCTGGGCCGCCCGTGGTTAGCGTTCTTCTTCCTCGGGGCCGCCGGGGCCACCGACGTGCTCGATGGCATGGCGGCGAGAATCCGCCAGGAGGTCACTCCGCTGGGGATGTGGCTCGATCCGATCGTGGACAAACTCTTCTACGCGGGCTTCTTTGCCGGCATGGCCGCCTTGGGGCGGCTGTCCTGGGTCGCCTACGGAGCCTTCCTCGTGCCCCAGGCGGCGATGGCGATCGGAGCGCTCGTCTTCTGGAAGGCACGCGGCGCGTTCGGCGCCCGCTGGCCGGGCAAGGCGGCCGGATTCGCAACGGCGGTGGCCGCGTTTCTTGTTCTGCTTACGCGTTGGGGCGATCAGGCCATGTGGGGGGCCGTGGCCGCCCACATGGCGGCAGGCTTCTACTATCTGAGGATCAGGATCGCGAACCTTCCCTAGGGAAGTGCCGGCCGTCCGCGCCGAACCCAGGGGGCGGAGGGGCGCAGAAGGACATCGGCTCGCCGCTGGCCGGGTGACGAAATCCCAGGCGCCACGCGTGGAGCATCAGCCGCTCCGCCTCGGTTCCGTACAGCACATCTCCCATGATGGGATGCCCAATCGCCGCCAGATGCACACGGATCTGGTGGGTACGTCCGGTGGAGGGCCGCACTTCGAGAAGCGTGGTGTCCTCCGAGCGCGACCTGACGAAGAACTCCGTGTACGCCTCACGTCCCGCAGGGGACACCTCCATCCGCCAGGGACGCTTCGGATCGCGGGCCATGCGACCGCTGATCGAGCCTTCCGAGACCTCCACGCAACCGGACACCACTGCCAAATACACCTTCTCGACCTCGCGCGCTCGGAACTGCCGGGAGAGCTCGCCATGCGCACGCACCGTGCACGCGAGCACGAGCACGCCGCTCGTCGCCGCGTCCAGGCGATGGACGACCCCTGGGCGCTCGGGCGGGCCGCCGGCCAGCGGCACGGTCCCCAGGAGCGCCGTGACCACCGTGAGCCGTCGAGCATGTCGGGAAGTCGGATGCACAGGCATCCCCGAAGGCTTGTCCACGACCACCAGCTCCTCGTCATGGTGCAGAATAGGCAGCGCATGCGGCGTCGCCTGAAGCTCCCCGCCATCCCACGTCACCACCACCTCATCTCCTTCTCGAAGGCGTGTGTCCGCCCGGGGGCTTCGCTCGGACAACACCACCGCGCCTTCATCCACAAGCTGGCGGGCGTGCGCACGGGAGATGGACAGCTGGCCGGCGAGAAGCCGGTCGAGCCGGACGCCGCTGTCCGCCGCGCTCACCTGTATGCGATCCACACGCAATCGTCGTTGTGTAGGCATGGGCGCCTCTAGTATAATGCCAGAACATGCGGCTGTTTCGTGAAAAGATCGACACGCTGCTGCGTGCCGGGGCACGCGAAGCAGGTGTAGAATTGTATCACTGGCACCTGACCGGCGAGGGAGGCAGGGCGAGGTTGCTCGTGCAGATCGACCGCCCCGACGGGGTCAGCTTGGCGGACTGCGAGCGCGCCAGCCGTGCGATGGGCGGCGCGCTGGATCGCGAGGACGTGATGACGACGGCCTACGTCCTGGAGGTGTCCTCGCCTGGCATCGAGCGGCGCCTGTGGGAGCCCTGGCACTACGAACGCGCGGCCGGCCGGAAGGTCCGGTTGCGGCTGCGTCCCCAGGGCGACAGGGGCACGAGCATCGAAGGACGTCTCGTCGGGATGGACGGGGAGGATGTCCTGCTCGATACGCAACACGAGCGCATCGCGGTCAAGCTCAGCGATGTGGTACGGGCGCAGGTGGTCTTCGAGCCGGACAAGGAGCGAACGTGAATATCGACTTCCTAGAGGCACTGGAGGAGATGGCCCGTGAGCGGGGCATCGACCGTGAGGCAGCCTATGTGGCCATGGAGAAGGGCATCGCGGCGGCATATCTGCTTGAGTACGGGACAACGCCTGAGGAGGTCTCCATCAACCGCGCCAGCGGCGACGTGATCGTCGACGGCAAGAGGCTCTCCTGGGCATCGCTCGGGCGGATCGCGACCCGCAGGGCCGAGGAGGTCTTCCGGCAGGAGATCCTTCGCTATCGCCGCGAAGCCCTCTACGACATGTACGCCGCGCGGATCGGGGAGTTGCTGAACGGTTCTGTCCACAGGTTTGAAGGTCGCAGCGTGTGGATCAACCTCGGCGAAGCCGAGGCCTATATGCCCGAATCGGAGCGCATTCCTGGCGAACGGTACGTGCCGGGAAGAAGGCTCCGCGCCTACCTCTACGATGTGGAGAAGACACAAGGAGACCCCCGCATCTACGTGTCCCGTGCCCATCCGCAGTTCATCGCACGGCTGCTGGGCTTGGAGGTCCCCGAGATCGAGCAGGGGCTGCTCGAGGTTGTTGACGTGGCCCGCATCCCAGGTGTGCGCAGCAAGGTTCTCGTACGCGCGCTGGATCCCCGCATCGATCCGGTGGGCACATGTGTGGGCGCGGGAGGCAGTCGCATCCGTGCGGTGAGCCGAGAGCTCTCCGGCGAGAAGGTCGATATCATCCGTTGGAGTGAGGATATCCGCGATGTGATCCGCGGCTGCCTCGCCCCCGCCAGCGTGCGCTCCATCGAGCTAGACAAGGAAGAGAGGACGGCTGTTGTGGTGGTCCCGGTGAGCGAGATCTCGCTCGCCATAGGCCGCGACGGCCAGAGCGCGGAGCTCGCGGCGAAGCTCAGCGGTTACAGAGTGCAGATCCGGACGCCGTCCGGCGATGAAGTCCAGACCAACTGAGCGCCGCCCCCCCCGCCATCGGTTCCTGGACGGGATCATCTACCTCTCCCGTCGCCAGGCGCTGGCGGTAGCGCTCGTGGTGGCCCTGCTTGCGGGTGCCAGCTTGTTCTACATCCGGGACCTGCCCATCCGTACGGACTACCTCGATCTCCTCCCGAAGAACGATCCCTTGATCGAGACCTACGAAGCGCTTCAGGCGGAGCTCGAGGGCGTGGACTACATGGCCGTGGTGTTGACGCTGGACGCGCCGTCTGCTTCGCTGGAGGAGCGCCGCGCGCTGCTGTTTGACGCGGGAGACGCCCTGATCGAAGAGCTCGAGCACGAGGAGATTCGCGGGGCCTCCTACCGATTGGGCGAAGGAATCTCGCTGCCCGATGAGCTCATGCTATTCCGCATCTTGGACGCCGAATCGCTGGCACGCCTAAGGGAGATCGCAGAAGAGGTGATCGAGAAACTCCCCGTGATGCCCGATCGCAGGTTGGTCGGCCTTGAGGCGGGACTGGTCGGTCCGAACCTCGGAACCTGGCCCACACGGGAGGAGATCCTGTCGCTTTCCGGCCACGTCGACGAACTGGTGAGCGCGGGAAGGAGGTCGGTGGATGCTCTGGGGGTGCTTCCCGATGTGCAGCCCCTGCTCAGCGAAGCGGCACAGCTCATCCGCGCCGTCCGCGAGCGCCCCCCCCCCGAGGACGACGGCGAGCCTCTCTTCGCACGCGACTACAGCCGCCTCATCGTCCAAGTCTGGCCCCGCCGGGGCGCACACGAGAGCTTGGCCTACAACCGCGAGATCAGCCGCCTGGTCGCCGAGGCAGCGGGTGCGGCGGACCTCGGCCGGTGGGGGGTGAAGGGAGCGGTCGCCGGCTCCTACGCCACGGTAGCCGAAATGGACCAGGTCATCCGAAACGACATGCTGGTGACCACGATGATCGCCTCGGCAGCTGTGCTGGTACTGCTCCTCCTCATGTTCGGAAGCCTGTTCCTCACGCTGGTAGCACTCGTTCCCATGCTGGTTTCTGCGCTGTTCACCATGGCATGGGCCAAGCTCGCAGTCGGAGGCTTCAACCTGGTGACCGCTTTCCTCCCTGCGCTCGTCCTGGGCTACGGCATCGACTTCACCGTGCACTTGCTGGCGCGCTACGCAGAGGAGCGCGCGGGGGGGCGTTCGGTCGGCGCGGCCTGCGCTAAGGCGATCTACTCCAAGGGCGACGCCTCGCTCACCGCTGCTCTGACCACCGGCATCGTGTTCCTGTCCCTGCTCGTGTCGCGTTCCACTGCGCTGGCCGAGATGGGCATCATCATGGTGGTGGGCACAGCACTCACCTATCTGACAGCGGTGCTGCTCACCCCATCGATGATCACGCTCGCCTATGTGACGTTCAAGAAACGGTTCAGGGAGTCCGTGCCTCGGGGACAGAGGGGACTCCACACCATGTACACACATCTGCTCGTGCAGCGTCGTGTCCTGGTAAGTCTCTTCCTCATGCTGACCCTGGCCCTCCTCTACCAGGCCACGCAGGTTCAGTTCCGCTTCACCTCGGCAGAACTGGCGCCGCCGACGCGGGCACGCGCCGCAGCCGAGGAGATCGTGGAGGAATTCGAGCTCGAGCTTCAATTCGGCGAGTACTTCGTCCTGTTCGCCGATTCGCCGGATCAACTCCAGAACCTCGAGGGCCTGATGGCAGAGCGCGAGGAGGTACGCGCCGTCCGCTCCATCCGCAACCTGTTGCCCCAGGAGCTTCTCCGAGGACGCGCGTCGCTCGCCGACCTGCCCATTCGTGACGTCACAGGAGCGATGGCCGCGTTGCAGACAGATCTGGCACAGCTGGACGACATCCTTGCTCAGCTGGACACAGTCGTGCGGCAGCTCTCCCAACTGGAACTGCGCGCCGTGCTGGGAGGTTGGGGCGACGCGGCCGAGGCGGTGTCCGGAAGCACTTCCGGGCTGCTGCAGTTGAGCGATGCCCTGACCGCCCTCGAGCCCGACGCGCTGCTCCCCATCATGGAAGCCCTGGAGAAAGACCTGGCCGAGGTGGGCGTGTTCCTCGACGGGCTAGATGCCCTGCCACCCGAGTCCGAGATGATCCGCCAGCTGGTCGATGTGCTGCCGGCAGAGCTTCGGAGCCAGTACTACACACCTAAGGGTCGGTACGTAATGCGTGTGCTGATGCACACAGGGCTCTCGGGTACCGCGGCCATCGAGGAGTTCATCCGTTGGACCCGTACCCTCAATGTCGATTACTTCGGCCTTCAGGAGATCACGGTTCACCTCGAGGGCCACATGAAGCGTGATTTCGCTCTCTCCACTGCGCTCGCCGCGTTGTTCATCGCTCTCGCCGTGTGGCGCAGCTTCCGCAACCTTCGGGAAGCCGCGCTGGCGCTCATGCCGCTCGTCATCGGCTACGTGTGGATGCTCGCCGGGATGTACACGCTCGGTATCGCGTTCAACTTCACCAACATCGTCGTTTCACCTCTTCTGATCGGACTCGGTGTGGACAGCGCAATCCACATCCTCCACCGCATCGAGGAAGAGCGATCCGGCGGACCCGGGAGCGTCGCGCGCGGCGCGGCGGCCTCGGCGGTCCCCACTGCAGTCACTGCTGTGGCCACCATGATGGTGTTCGGCGCCCTGCTGGCCGCCCAGACCCCGGGCTTGCGGCTCCTGGGAATATCCGCCCTGGTTGGCCTAGGATTCACTCTGCTCGGGAGCATCTTCGTCCTGCCGGCTGCCAGCCTCTGGGTTGAGCGGCGGCGGCGTGGGGACTAAAGTGAGGCATCCTACAGGCTACAACGATGCCCAGGGAGGGTGACAAAGCGTGCTTACGAACATCCTGATCGCGCTGATCACGCTTCTCCTGGGGCTTGCCGGCGGAATCTTGATCGTGGAGTTGCGCAACCGCATGCTCGGCCGCCGC
This sequence comes from Candidatus Acetothermia bacterium, assembly GCA_003563005.1. Lineage (GTDB taxonomy): Bacteria > Bipolaricaulota > Bipolaricaulia > Bipolaricaulales > Bipolaricaulaceae > PWTC01. Next base: position 27,729 of record PWTC01000087.1, on the reverse strand, counting down.
GCCGAGGCCATCTTGGACACGGCACGCGAAGAGGCCGAGCGCCTACGTCGTGAGACCCTACTCACTGCACAGCAGGAGATCCAAGAGGCCCGCGCACGCGAGGAGGACCGACTTCGACGCAAAGAGACGGAGCTGACCCAGCTCGAAGAGCGGGTTCTCCAGCGCGAGGAACGTCTCATCAAGCGCAGCGAGCACCTCGAAGACGTTGAGGAGTCCCTGCGCAAGGACGAAGCCGAGCTTCACAAGATGATGGACAAGGGACGCCAGCTGCTCACCGAGCAGCAGACGCTCATGGAACGCCTCGCCGGCATGAACCAAGAGGAAGCCAAGGAATACCTGCTCAAATTGGTGGAAGCGGAGTCCGAACGGCACTACGCCCGCAAGATCGCAGAGGTCGAACGCCGAACGAAACAGGAAGCCGAGCGCCGCGCCAGAAGGATCCTCGCCACTGCGGTGCAGAGGTATGCCGTCGAACACGCCGAAGAGGCGACGGTCACAGCGGTGCCCATACCATCCGACGATTTCAAAGGCCGCATCATCGGCAGAGAGGGCCGCAACATCCGCATGTTCGAAGCCCTGACCGGCGTCGAGGTTCTGGTGGACGACACGCCCGAGGTCGTCGTGCTCTCATCGTTCCACCCCGTGCGGCGTGAGGTTGCCCGTCTGGCCATGGAGCGGCTCGTCGAAGACGGGCGCATCCACCCCGCACACATAGAGGAGAAAGTCCGCAAATCCAAAGAGCGCATCGAAGCGGACATGCGGAAGTATGGTGAAGATGCGGCTTTCGAGGCGGGAGTGACCCTCTCGCCGGAACTGACCGCTCTCGTCGGGCGGCTCCAGTTCCGCACCAGCTACGGCCAGAACCAACTGCAGCACTCACTGGAGGTGTGCCACCTGAGCCGTCTGCTGGCCGAGGAGATCGGCATCGATCCGGAGCCAGCAAAGCGTGCAGGCATCCTGCACGACATCGGGAAGGCCGTGGATCACGACGTGGAGGGTCCTCATGCCTTGATCGGCGCGGACCTGGCGCGGCGTTACGGTGAACCGTGGGCTATCGTCAACGCCATCGCCTCGCATCACGAGAATGTCGAGCCCGGAACGATCACCGCCGTGCTGATCCAAGCTGCGGACACCCTGTCCGCGGCACGGCCGGGGGCACGCAAGGAGACCTACGAACGCTATATCCAGCGCCTGCAGGACCTGGAACGGCTGTGCCGTGCGTACGGCCAGGTGAAGGAAGCCTTCGCAGTACAGGCCGGCAGGGAGGGCCGGGGGATGGTGCGTCCTGAGAAGACCACCGATGAGGTGGCCGCCAAGCTGGCGTATGATATCGCCAGGCAAATCGAGGAACAGATCCAGTACCCTGGAGAGATCAAAGTGACCGTCATACGGCAGGCGCAGTACGTGGAGACAGCTCACTAGACACGAGGGAGGCGATGTGAACATCCTGAAGATCGCATCCGGCTCCGAACCGAGTGCTGCCGCAGGCGCGGTGGCCAACACGATACGTGAGGAAGGCATCGCCGAGATGCAGGCCATCGGCCCCAAGGCGGTGAACCAAGCGGTGAAGTGCATCGCCATCGCCCGGGGCTATGTCGCGCCGAGCGGACTGGATCTCTACTTCATCCCGTCCTTCGCCGACGTGGAGATCGGCGAGGAGACGAAGACTGCATTGCGGTTCACCGTGCGATCGCGCACGCCCGTGGCCCGCCTCCGGCCGAGCACGCCACAAGGAGGCTTCGGCACTGAAGAACGGGAAGGGATCTAGCCCCTGGCTTCAGATCGCGCGGACGGCAGGGTTGATCAGCCAGCTCGGCCTGACCGTTGTGGGCGGCGCGCTTGTGGGTTATGGAATCGGATACGGGGTTGACTCACTCACCGACGGCCGAGCTGGTCGACTGGTGGGCATTCTGTTCGGGTTGGCCAGTGGGCTGTGGGCCGCTGGCCGGATGATCGTGAGCGTCCTGAGGGACGACGGGGGTGACGACGAAGGATGAACAGTTTCTTGCATCGCTACCGGAGTGCCATCATCTGGATCGTGGTGGCCGGATTCGTGCTTGGAAGCGTGGCCGTCGGCCTGTTCCAGTGGCTCAGCCCTGCGCAGCCCGGGACGCCCGAGGAGATCATGGTGTCGGTGGCGGGGCAGGACTTCACCCGCGAACAGGTGTTCAACGCGTACCAGAACCTTGTGAACTACTACACTCAACTCTACGAGATGTTCGGCATGGACTTCGCTGCCGAGCTACGAGGTTCGGATGGCGTCTTTCGAATGCAGGAGCTGCGCGCCGAGGCCGCAGAAGGCCTGATCCGACAGGCCATCATCGGCCGAGAAGCACGCGCTCTACGCATCTCGGTGCCCCGTGGGCAGCTTGACGATGCGACGGCAGCACGGTATCAGCAGGTGCTGGAACAGGTCGACGGCGACGAGGCCCGGCTGGAGCAGATCCTCGCGGCGCAGGGCATGTCCCTGCAGGCCTACAAGGCCTCCCTCCGAGAGAGTGTGGAGCGAGAGCTGCGTGAGGACGCGTTGCGCCGCGCGGTCGTGGGCGCGATCGAGCCGACCCAGGAGGAGATCGCCGCGCACTACGAGGAAACCCGCTCCCAGTACGTGGAGGAACCGGAGAAGGTACGCATCGCCCATATCCTCGTGGAGGACGCCGCCCTGGCCGACAGGCTCCTGGAGGAAGTGCGCCAGCCAGACGCCGACTGGACGGCGCTCGCAGAGGAGCACTCCCTTCATGAGCAGACACGCGAACAGGGAGGCCAGACGGAGCTATTCACGCTTGGGAACTCGGGGTTGCCGGCCCAAGTAGATCGGGTGGCCTTCGATATGGCCGTGGGCCAAGTAAGCCTGGTCTCTGAAGACGACGGCTACCACGTGATCGAGCTCCTGGAGCGACGCGAGGAGGAAGTGCGGTCGCTCGCGGAGGTCCGCGACGAAGTGCGCGAGGGGCTCGTGCGCGAGAGGGAGTCCCGCGCCTGGGACGAGTGGTACCGGGCCAAGCGCGCAGAAGCAGACCCGATCGTCCGCGAACCTGTGCTGCACGCGTTCGTCCGTCATCGTGACGACAAAGCGCGCGCCATCGAGATACTCCAGCAGGCAAAGGAAGAGGGCACCACGCGCGATCTCTACGTGGACTTCTACCTCGGGCGCATGTGGGAGGCGCTTCGGGCACAGCTCGACGCCCGCCGCGGTGAGCTGGAGGCCCTCGAGGAGCTCACTGACGAACAACAGGCGGAACTCGCAGAACTCGCTGCACAACAAGAGCGCTACGCGGCGAAGGCGCTGGAGGCCCACCTCGCCTTCTTGGAGACGGGCGAAGCCGATGCGTCCGCCTACGAACGTGTGCTCCGGCTGGATCCCCACAACGTGCAGGCACGCTATCGGATGGCCACCCAGTACGCCGAACGTGGCGAGTACGCCCAAGCCGAGCGGGAGTACCGCCAAGTGCTGGAACGCGACCCGGAGTTCGCCCCTGCGCACGCGGGGCTGGCCGACCTGGCCATGGCACAGGGCCTTTACGGCCGGGCTGCGACGCACTACCGCGAGGCCCTGGAGCTCCAACCCGGAAGCCGGGCGATCCAGGTGAAGCTCGCCGAGGCGCTCGTGCGGGACGGCGACCTGGAAGAGGCGCGCCCTCTGCTGACGAGACTGATCGAAGAGCACGACGATGCCGTCGTCCTCATGCTGATGGGGGATCTGCTCATGGCCGAGGGCGACCCCGAGGGCGCACTCGCCCGCTATGACACGGTGCATCGCAGGTCTCCCTCAGCCGACGTCCAGCTCAAGCGAGGGCAGGCGTTCGCCGCGCTCGAGCGATGGGAGGATGCCCGGCGCGCATTCCGAGACGTGGTGCGCCTGCAGCCCTACCGCGAAGATGGATATATCGGGCTTGGCGATGCCTACCGGGGCCTCGGGGACGTCGATGCGGCGATCGAGCAATACCAGCACGCGCTCCGACAGGCGCCGGGCGCGGCCGCGCGCGAGACGATCGCGCGACGCATCGTGGCGCTCGATCCGGACGATCTTGACACCCGGTTCCGGCTGGCCGGATATCTGCGAGACCAGCACAAACACAGTGCGGCGATCGACCAGTACGAAGCGATCCTGGAGCGAGATCCGGGCAGCTACTTCGCGCTGCTTGGGATCGGCGATGCCCAAGTCGCCAGGACGGAGTACGACAAGGCGCTCGAAGCGTACGACCGCGCGCTTGAGGTCGCCGACACGCAGACCGACAGGCTGCTCGTCTACCAGCGGATCGTCGCCTGCGAGGAGACGCGGGTGGGCGCCGGGCGTCCTCTCACGCACGCGGGTCACGAGGCCCTCTGGCAGCGAGCCCAGATCCATATTGAGCGTGGAGACGAGAGCCGCGCCCGTGACGATCTTCAGCGCATCTACGACGAGGACCCCTCGTTCCGCGCCGACGAACTCAGGGAGCTTCTCGTGGACCTGGGCGGCACGGTCGAGCCCGATGAGGATCCGGAAGCGCCGGAAGAACCGTCAGAGGACTGACGGAGCGGGTCGTGGCACGCACAGCCAAAGCGCTGGAGGCCCTGGTGGAGCTGGTCGCGACGCTGCGGGGTCCGCACGGATGTCCGTGGGACCGTGCTCAGACCCATGAGTCGCTCGTCCCATTTCTGCTTGAGGAGGCCTACGAGTTGGCGGAGACGCTCCGCCATGGTAACCCGGGGGAAATGCGGGACGAGCTCGGTGATGTGCTGCTACAGGTTTGCCTCCACGCCCGAATCGCTGAGGAGCGCGGCGCATTCGACCTTGCCGATGTGGCGAACTCGCTGAAGGCGAAGCTCGTGCGCCGCCACCCACACGTCTTCGGCGGTGCATGTGCCGAGGATGCGGATCAAGTACGAGCTCGCTGGGACGAGATCAAGCGCTCCGAAGGGTCGAGTCGTGATCTGGAGCGTCCGGCCCTCCTGGCACTGCGCAAGCACCTTGAGGTCCATGGAGGGCCGACGGTCGATTCCTGTGCCCGGCTGCTCGGTGTGCCCCGGCAACCGCCCGAGGACCCCACTGACCGGGTCGCCGAACTGCTCGTCGCGGTGGCGGTTCTGGCACGCGAATGGCGCGTCGAGCCCGAACTCGCCCTGCGGGCCCACCTCGATGAGCTGCGAGGAGAGACACATGACCCATCGGACAGACCCTGAAGGCTTGGCACCCCACGAAACCAGAGTCCTTTGGGTCGAAGCGGGCGACGAAGCAGTGCACGTACTGGATGGACTGTTCGCAGCCACCGACGGCTGGGTCAACGTCCGCCGCGAGTATCGTGAGCAGGGAGCGCGGAAGCTCTTCAAAGCGTTCGTCGCCCCCGGCTATCTAGACGATGCCCTGGCCCTACTGGCAAAAATGCGCGCCCACGGGCTGATCGGGGAGGTACAGCTCGAGCCGTGAGCTGGCTGCGAGCCTACACTACGGCGAACACTGTCGGAGACATCGATTTCGTTGCACTGCGCTCGGCAGGGCTTCACGCGCTCCTCTTCGACCTCGACAACACACTGACCTTGTGGGGGGGGGCGCTCGACCCCCAGACTGCCTCCCTCCTTGCAGAGCTCAAGTCCCGTGGCTTCCGCCTAGCCGTTGTGTCGAACGCCCTTCCCCGTCGACGCAGCGAGGTACGCCGGCAACTGGCCATGCTGGGGATCCCCGTGATCTTCCGGGCGCGGAAGCCCCTGCCCGGCGCCTTTCGCCGCGCGTGCCTCTTGCTGGGCGCCAGACCGCAGGAGGGCATCGTGATCGGCGATCAGCTCTTCACTGACGTGCTGGGCGCGCACCTGGCCGGCATGCACGCCGTTCTCGTGTCCCCACTGAACCCGCGCGAACACTGGTTCACACGCCTCATGCGGCGCGCAGAACGCGTCTGCGGGCGCAGGTGAAGATCGCTCGCCACGGCCCCGTGTCGTGGGACGGCTGCGGAGTCCGCGCTCGGCATGGCGTTTGTTCCTCCGCAAGCCCGGGGCTATCATGAGATGCTCGGGCCCGTAGCTCAGGGGTAGAGCAGCCGGCTCATAACCGGTCGGTCGCAGGTTCAAACCCTGCCGGGCCCACAGGGGATGACCAAGCTGTTCGTGCACGTAGACGGTGGTTCGAGGGGCAATCCCGGCCAGGCGGCGGTGGGCCTCGTGCTCACCGATGAGCATGGCGTGGTGGTGGAGGAATGGGGTCAGCGCATCGGGCGTGCGACGAACAATGTCGCCGCCTACAAGGCCCTGATCGAAGGCATCCGGCGGTCCCTCGCCCACAACCCGGAGGAAGCCGTCTTCCTGACGGACAACCATCTGGTGGCCAACCAGGTCAACGGGCTTCGGCATACACGTGAGCCCCATCTGCAACACCTCAACCTGATCGCCCGCGGACTTCTAGAGCAGCTTCCCAAGTGGCGCGTGAACCACATCGAACGCGATGCCAACAGTGCCGCGCGGCGCCTCACCGAGCAGGCCTTTCGCGAGCAACTCCGCGAGGAACGAGAGCGCCGCACGTTGTGTGCGCAGGCTGAGGCACTGCTGCGTGAACTCCCAGTGGAGCAGCTGCGTAACGCGCTGACCCACATCCGTTCGCTGCGCCCGAGAGGGCCCTGAGGCCGTGCGCATCGTCCTCCAGCGCGTGACGCGTGCCGAGGTGCGCGTCGCCGGCCACTCGGTGGGAGCGATCGGCCCGGGACTCGTGCTACTGGTTGCCGTCGGGATGGGCGATGCGGAAGAGGAACTCGCCTTCTGGGCACACAAAACCTCGCATCTGCGCGTGTTCCGGGACGACGCAGGGAAGATGAACCGTTCGATCCTGGATGTAGGAGGAGCGATCCTGTGCGTGCCCCAGTTCACCCTCTACGGATCCTGCCACAAAGGGCTGCGACCCAGTTTTAACGGCGCCGCACCACCCGAGGAGGCCTGCACGTCGTTCGCCAGGTTCGTCGCGCTCCTCCGGGAGCAGGGCGTCCCCGTCCACACCGGCCAGTTCGGAGCGATGATGGAGGTGGACCTCGTCAACGACGGCCCGGTGACCTTGATTCTCGAGCGACAGACGGGACAATAGCCCCCGGCTAAGGAGGTCGACATGGCAGGTGTTCCCCAGTCACGACGATCGCATCGCGAGGTCCGCACGCGGCGCGCCCACTGGGCCGCGCACATGGTGCGTGCGGGGGCGTGCCCCCAGTGTCACGAGCTTCGGCTGCCCCATCGGGTGTGCCCGCACTGCGGTTACTACAACGGCATGCCCATCCTCGAGATCAAAGAGAAGAAGAGCTAGTCCTGAGGCGCGGCACAGGCATGTCCGTGCCCGCCCACAGCCGAGCTCCAGGCGACGAACGAACGCGGGCCCGTGGCAACCGCCGAGGGGCCCGTGTCCCTAGTTGGGTGCCTGGTCCTCCGCAGGCAGCGGCCGTCCCTCGACGAGAAGAATCGGCAGCGACAGCAGTACCAGAGCGCCGCCGGCAAAGAACGATGCCTGAAACCCCAGGAACTCGGCGAGGAAACCTCCCGTCAGCGCCCCTGTGACATTCCCGATGCCAGCCAGCGCGTTGTAGATCCCCAGTGACTGCCCCTTGAGCCCGACCGGCGCCAGACGGGACACCACCGCCGTGGACGAGAGCTGGAAGAAGGACCAGGTGATGCCCGCCAGTGGGAACAGGATGAACACCGTCCAACCAGGCAGCACCGTGCCCACGAGCGCCCACAGGCCGAACACGAGTGCCCGCACGAACAGGGCGAACCCCACCGCGGCCCGGTGTCCCCACTGCGCGACGGCTCTCTGCGCCCAGGCAAAGGCGAGCACACTCACGGAGTGATGTGCCAGGTAAGCGAGGTAGACGAACTCGCTGCGCCAGCCCAGCGGGCCTCGCAAGAAGACCGGCAGCGGGACGAACACCATGGCAAAGCCAGTGAAGGCAAGCAGCGCACCGTAGTACCAGAGCACGAGGTCAGGCCCCAGCGGTGACTTTCCTTGCAGAAACCTTAGCAGTTGCGCCGGGCTGAGCAGATGGTAGAGGTGCGCCGGCGCGTAGCGGAAGCGCTCGAACAGGAACGTGCCGACCGTGATCGCCAGGCCTCGGAACGACCGGCTCTCGAGCCGCATCTGCGACTCCTGCAGCCACAGCGCGGCCAGCAGCGCCGCGCCGGCCGCTATCGCCGCGATGAGCGCGCCGAGCGATCGCAACCCCCACCCTTCGCCGACGAACGGGAGCATGAGGCTCGTCCAACCCGCGCCCAACGCCAGACCGATCGTCCAACCCAGACCGTTGTAGACGTTGAAGCGTCCGATCTCTCGTTCCCAGTCCACCCGCGGGTTCGACTCCATGATCAGAAGGACGGACACGGTCACACTGGCCATCCACATCGCGCTCACGCAAGCGTTGAGGTAGATCAGATGCTGCGCATGCGCGGCGAAGGGCAGTCCCGCGTAGGCCACGGCGAGTCCTGCGAAGCTCACCAGCACCAGCGGACGGCGGCGCTGGGTGCGGTCGGCAAGCTTCCCCCACGCAAGGCTGGCCACGACGCCCACGGCACTGGCGAAACTGACCATGATGCCCACATCGCTGGCGCTCCCCCCCAGGTGATAGAGGTAGAGCGGCAGCAGCGGAGAGGCCGCACCGGCCACGGAGTTGGCGGCGAAGAAGGACCAGTACCAACGACGGCTGTTCATCGTCCCCCCCACGCGGACAGCCGCTGCAGGCTGGTCCGCACCGCCTCGGGCGTCGGCAGCTCGAGCACCGAGGTCCCCTCGTAGCCGAGCTCATCAAGCGAGGCGAAGACCTGTGGCCAGGGCACGGTGCCGTCGCCCAAGGCAAGGTGTTCGTCGTGCGCGCCACGGTTGTCATGAAGGTGCACGTGTGCCACACGCCCCCCCATAAAGCGCAGGTAGACCTGCGGATCCAGCCCCAGAGTATGGAGATGGCCCACATCGACGCAGGCCGTGAGCCCGGGGACACGGTCGATCCAGGCCGCATGCTGGTCGGCCGTGTGCACGAAGTGATCGCCCCGGCCTCGTTGCTTGTTCTCCAGAGCGAGCCGGACACCATGGCGGTGTGCCTTATCCGCCAGAACCTGGAGGGCGAAGGCCATCTGCGCCTCCGCACGGCCACGGTAGGAGCTCGGTTGATCCTCCGGAACATAGCCGGGATGGAGCACAAGCACACCCGCACCCAGGTCAGCAGCAAGGTCGATACAGGACGAGATCTCTGCCACGCTTGCCGTTGCCACACGGGGAACAAGGCTCGCCGGGTTGAGGTCGTGGAGCGCGACGTGCAGGGAGACCTCCAGTCCTGCCAGGACGCGCCGCAGCCAGCGGCGGTCGCCGGTGCCGAGTTCGTCCGGATGGGCGAAGCCAGGCTCGGCACGCAGCTCGATCGCCCTGAGGCCGAGTTCTCTCGCCAGTTCCACCCATCCCCGCGGGTCGGGGTACGGGCCGAGAAACGCCGTCAGTCCGTAGCGCACGATCGGCTCAGGAGAGGAACATGCCGCCGTTGGCGTTGAGCGTGTGCCCGGTGATGTACCCGGCACTCTCGGAGCACAAGAACGCGATGACTGCAGCGATTTCGTCCGGCTCCGCCGCCCTCCCCAGCGGGATCTGTCGTGTGATGGCCTCGGGTTTCGTCGTCAACGCTTCTCGGTTGATGTCCGTAGCCGTGTAGCCGGGGCATACAGCATTCACCGTGATCCCACTCGGCGCGAGCGCCATGGCCAGGGACCGTGTGAGCCCCAGCAAGCCAGCTTTCGCGGCTGCGTAGTGCGCCCCGTGCGGCGCCCCGGTCTGCGCGCGCAGCGAAGCCACGTTCACAATCCTTCCGAAGCCCGCATCTTTCATGTACGGAGCGGCGACCTGCGCACACAGAAACGGCGCGGTGAGCGCCACCCGTAGCATACGGTCCCAGTCCTCCAGGGAGATGTCTTGCCAGTCCATGCGTTGCACGTAGCCCGCGTTGTTGACGAGCGCATCGAGCCCACCCAAAGCCTCGGCACCTTCGCGCACCAGCGCCCTTGCCTGTTCGGGATCGGCCAGATCGGCCTCGATAACGATGGCCCGCCTCCCAAGGCGCTCTACCTCCGCGGCGACCTCCTCAGCCTGAAGCCGCTGGGTACGGTAGGTGAGCGCCACATCGTACCCGATCTGGGCCAGCCTCCGAGCCGCTGCCGCCCCGATCCCTCGTGATCCACCCGTGATAAGCGCACACCGTCGCATGGGTCCTCCTTCGTCGTTCATGTACCGAACAGTCGATCTCCCGCATCGCCAAGCCCTGGAAGGATATAGCCATGGTCGTTCAGCTGACGGTCCAACGCCGCCGTGTAGATCGGCACGTCAGGATGCGCCTCGCGAAAACGTGACACCCCCTCGGGGGCTGCGACCGTACACAAGAACTTGATGTCCGATGCGCCTCGGGAGCGCACGAGCGTTGTGGCGCGGATCGCTGACCCGCCTGTGGCGAGCATGGGATCCACAATGATGACCAAGGCCTCGGCCAGGTTAGGCGGAAGCTTGACGTAGTATTCGACCGGCTCCAGTGTCTGGGGATCCCGGAACATCCCGATGTGTCCGACACGGGCGTTCGGGATCAGCGACAGCACACCGTCGAGCATCACGATGCCTGCCCGGAGTATGGGGACGAGCACCACCGGTCGGGCGAGCTCATGGCCCTCCGTGCGCTCCAGCGGCGAGCTCACCTGGACTGGGCGGACAGGGAAGGTGCGTGTGATCTCGTAGACCATGAGTGCCGTCAACTCTTCAAGGATGTGCCTGAACTGGAGCCTATCCGTGGCTCCATCACGCAGCTTGGTGAGCTTCGCCTGGATCAGTGGATGCTGTACGATGACGAGTCCGTTCATGACGGGCTAGGGTACTCGCTCGCTCGGCAGGTGCAACATCAGACGAGGGAACGGTACCGTGGACGGCGCCCGCACTCACGGTCGAGGAACTCGGCCCAGAGCTTGAGGGTCTTGTACAGCGATCCGACAAGCCATCCGCGCAAGGGATCCTGGGACCCCAGACGTGCGTGCACGGAAGCACAGAAACCGTCGTTCGGCGGGCGGCCTTCCATCCAACGGCCAAGGGCCCGCACCATCGCCCGGAGCCAGAGCCCCCGATCGGGGTCCAGTCGCTGAACATTCGCCAGCGAAGCACTGCACACCTGTACTTGGGGCGTCTCTCCCCGGGCGAACGCACGCGTCAGATGCGCCAGGTTGTCGAACACGTTGAAGCAGCAAGCGTGGCGGAGCACACGTACGAGCGGTGCGTCGTCGCCGTCGGTGATCGACTGCGTCATGGGATCCTTTCCGCGATCGATCCAGTCCTCGAGCGTGGCGTCGAGTGCCGTGCGTCCCCGGCTGAGGGCGAGCACCGCCTCACCCGTGGCGAGCGCCGCCTCGGGATGGGCACAGCCTGACACCCCATTGAGGTTCGCCAGAGGGCCGTTGGCACGCCCCCTCTGGGACCAGCGCACGAGGCTTCGGCCCCAGTACTCGAGAGCGCGGTGGATCGGAAAGGGCACGTCGCCGCACCCGCCGATCCGAGGAAACGCTCGCTCCAGCCCGATCATCGTCACTACCTGCTCTAGCCCGTCGGGAAAACGATGTGCACAAGGCTCGAACCCCCACCGCGGCATGAGATCCCGCACAGCGATTGCCCACTTGGGCACGTCCTGAAGCGCCTCCGCAAGACTGCCAAGGTACAGGATTTCCTCGTCGAAGTCCTCCCGGCCGTTGATGCCCGGGGCTTCCCACCATTCCAGCGTTCTTCTGTCCGAGATTTTCATGTTGGCCCTACCTGAGCGCGTTCAGCGCCGGCCCGCTACCTGGAGTTCGGGGATGAGCATGTACGGCGCCACGAACTGCGACAGCCGCTTGCGTTCCTGGCTCACTTCCACACCCACGAAGTCGCCGTAGATGTTCCCGGCCAGCATGGTGCCCGTAAGGCGCCCGGTGACTCGACCGTCCTCGACGTAGTAGCCCATCGCCTGGATGGAAAAGTTTCCTTGCAGGTAGTTCGAGGAGTGGAAGCCCATCCCTCCGCAGACGAGCAACCCTTGGTCCAACCGCTCCAAGAGGGCCCGCCACGGCTCCGTGCCTTCATGGATGGTGAGCCTTGCGGGCCAAGGCGTGGGCACTGCCCAAGGCCCACCTCCGAACATCCCACGCTTGAACCCGTTCCCCGTAGATCCCTGGCCCAGCAAGGCGCCCGTCCTTCGATCGAGAAGGTACCCTCTGAGCACACCCCGCTCGACGAGCGCACGTGAGCGGCAGAGGGTGCCCTCATCGTCGAACGTTCGACCCAGCGGGTCGGAGGGATCCAGCGGAGCATCGGAGACCGTCAGGTTCTCGCACAGTACCCGCTCCCCCAAGCGGCTCTCCAGCGGCGATGTACGCTGCCACAGGGCGTCCCCCGCGAGAGCTGCTCCCAGCGGATACCCCAACAGGAAAGCTGCCTCGGGCGCGAGGAGCACTGGAAGCCTGCCTGAGGGAGGGGTGACCACCCGATCTCCCCAGGCGTACCACTCCAGGAACTCCTCGGCGAGGGACGCTGCGTCGAGTGCTACATCCGGATGCACGGCAGACTTCCAGAGCCCTGTCCCCGACTGCGCGAACGGTGCTCCCACCGTGAGCGACACGTAGGACTCGCGCTCCTGGCCGCAGAACCCTTCGGTCGTGGCGACACGCACGTGCTCATCGTGGCAAGCGATGTCCACCACCAGCGCAAGGTCACGGCGCCGCTCGAGGATGTACCCTCGGATCGTATCGCCCAGCTGGAGCAGCGCCTCCGCGTGGGGCCGCTCCGGGGGATCCGCAGCCTCCGCCTGTCCGCAAGTCTCCTCGGCAAACCCGAAGGGGGCATCCGCCCCCTCTGCAGCCGCCTGCGCAGCCCACTCCGCAAGCTGCTGTGTCGGGCGTGTACCGCATGCCACGCCCAGTTTTCCCTCACGCACCACACGCACGGTGCATTGGTCCACCCTGTTGTCGATCACAGCCGTGGGCTGCCCCCCCTGGTAGCGCGTGCTCAACGGGCTCCGCGTCGCCCAGTACACCTCGGCCTGGAGTCCATGGCGCTCGGCATACGCGAGGACCTCGTTCATCGCACACCTCCCACGGTTACCTCCGAGATGAGCACGTGGGGGGCCCCCTTGCCCGACTTGGCGTTCAGCTGCATGGGACCCACGCCTCCTTTGCCGCATCCTCCGCGCTCGGAGAACTTCAGGTCATCGCCCACCATGGCAATGCGCTGCAGTGTGGAGAACAACTCCCCGGACATATTCACATCCCGTACCAGATGGTCCTGCTTGCCGTTCTTGATTCTCCAGCCGTACTGGGCACCGAAGGTGAACTGGTCGCCCGAGGTCTGACCGCCCTTGGCACCGATAAGGTAGTACCCGTCGCCTGCAGCAGCGAACATGTCCGCCAGGTTATCCGTGCCCGGCTCGACGAAGACGTTGGACATCCTCACGATGGGCGTGTGGAAGGCATCGACCGCGCGCATGTTCCCCGAGGTGGGCTCCCCGAAGTCCGCCGCCGTCTCCCGCGAGTGCAGCCGTCCGGCGAGCACACCGTTTCGTATGAGCTCCGTTCTCTGTGCCAACACGCCCTCATCGTCGACCTCGTAGCTCCCAGGGAGGTCAGGGAGGGTGGCATCGTCGGTCACGGAGAACATCGGCACGGCGATCTCCGTGCCCAGCTTCAGGCGCTCTCGGAAGCTCGGGTTGTCCTGGATCCCATCTCCCTCGGACAGATGCCCGAACGCCTCGTGCACGAATAGACTGGCCTCATCGGGATCCAAGATCACCGGGAAACGTCCTGCCTCGATTTGCGGGGCCTCCAGCAGTGCGACCGCCGTACGCGCTCTCTCGGCGAGTTCCCGATCTCTGTCCTCCATGCGACTGAAGTCGGACGATCCGCCAAAGGCGATCGCCGTCTCCTGGACCACCCCGTGCTGGCGTGCCACCGCCCTCACGGCCACGTTGGCGATCACGATCTCGTAGGTTACCGCAGTCCCGTTCGTCGCGGCGAAGGCACGCTCCGAGGTCCACTCCGTGTAGGTGGCGTGTGTGGTCGCGATCCCTGGGATCGCAAGCACTAGGGCGTTGTAGTGCGCCAGCAGCTCCAACTTGCGCTTCAGCGGGACGGCTCGGGGATCGGTACGGGGATGGATGGAGTAGTCTCCCACAACGGGAGGCACATCGGCCAGCGTGATGGCTTCTCGGCGGCCGCGCCCCACGGCGCGTGCCGCGGCACACGCTCGCCCGAGCGCGGCAATCAGGTCTTCCGTTTCTGACACGGAAACGAGAGCCTTGCCCCCTCCGTCGAACGCCCGCACGTGGCCCCCTTGCGTGGAGAACATGCGGCACTCGGTGAGCACAGGCCCCTTGTAGACGATCTCGACTCTTCGATTCTCCTCCCACCGCGCATCTGCAGTGGCCGACCGGGAACCGGCGAGGATGGACGTGAGCTGGTCCAGCACCCTGCCCCCTTTCGAGACACCCATTCTACCCCGCACCCCCGCCCCGACGCCACGTGGCCGACCGACATGGGCTCCGGTATCCTTGACATCCATGTTGGCTGTCTTCTTGCCACTCTTTCTGGCCGTGTCGATCGCCATGATGGGGCTCGGGATCATCGCGCCGATCCTCCCCTTGTACGTGCGTGAGTTCGGCGCGGGAGGGGCCGCCCTCGGAGCCGTGTTCGCCGCCTTCTCCATCTCCCGTTTCGCGCTGGGGCCGATTGTCGGCATGCTGTCGGACCGGATCGGCAGGAAGAAGCTCATCGTCGGTGGGCTGGCGATCTATGCCTTGGTGTCATTGTTGTACGTCGTCGCGCAGAACCTCTGGCAACTGGGACTCTTCCGCCTGCTCCACGGGGCGGGTTCGATCATGGTCACGCCCATCGCCCAGGCCTACGTCGGCGACCTCACACCAGAGGGACGTGAAGGCCGCATCACCAACGTGTTCTATGCCTCGATGTTCGCCGGCATGGCCCTGGGGCCGTTGTTCGGCGGCTACCTGGTGGCGCAGGGCTCGTTCTCCACTCCCTTCTTCGCCATGGGAGCGCTGTCGGTGATCGCCCTGCTCGGCGTGGTGTTCTGGGTGCCCGACGACGTAAGCAAGCGGCCTCCCGATGTCCCCCGAACCCTGCCCAACCTACGTGCCGCCTTCGGCGCCCCCGCTGTCCTCGGCATCGTCGTCTACTTCGCCAGTCGGGGACTCTGGCGGCAGTCCTTCAACTCCTTCTGGCCTTTGCTGGCCGACCACTACGGTCACGCCGAGGCCTCGATCGGGCTCGTGTTGACCGGTTACCTAGTGGGCGAAGGCATCTTCCAGATTCCCTTCGGCTACCTCGCCGACCGCTTCCGCCGGCTCCCGCAGATCGCGCTCGGCGGCCTCTTGTCCCCAATACCCATGCTGTTGGTGCCCTTCGTACCGGGGCTGTGGGGCGTCGTTCTGCTATCCGTGTTCATGGGCGTCACCAGCGCGTTGGGTCGTGCGTCGATCCTCGCGATCCGTACGCAACTAGGCCGCTCGTACGGCATGGGAACCCTGGCGGGGGTCCAGAACTCGGCGTTCGCCGTCGGCCAGATGCTCGGTCCCATCGCCGCGGGCGTGACTTTCGACCTGGCCGGAGTCGCGGCCCCCATGTACCTGGGAGGAGCGATGGGCATCGTGGGCGCGGTACTGGCGATCGGATTCCTGGCCGGCGGTGCCTCCGTGTGGCGCCGGCGCAGACCCGTGCGCAAGCAGGCCCCCCTACGCCTGGACGGCGAGCCCTAGCCTTCCTTTTTGCGTCCAAAGCGGTTCTCCGTGCCTGCAAGCAGCCGGCGCAGGTTGGTCCGGTGCGTCCAGAAGACGAAGGCAGCGAGCGCGAGCGAGAGCCAGAGCACCGGCGGAGGCGTGACCACACCCCCGTATCGGCCGAGCAGAAAGACCACAAGTGGAAGCGAACCGGCCGCGGCCAGCGACGCCGCGGACACCGTTCGCGTCGCCCCCACCACCGCCGCGAAGACACACGCACAGACCAAGGCCGCCCATGGCACGAGCGCAAGCAACGCACCAGCTGCCGTGGCCACCCCCTTCCCCCCGCGGAAGCGCAAGAATGGGGTGAACACATGCCCCACCACGGCAGCTCCCCCGCTCGCAATCGCCAGATAGATTGGGTCTGCACCGGAACTCATGATCCTCGGCACCCATGCCGCTGCCGCGTATCCTTTGACCAGATCTACCCCCATCACGGGCACCGCCCAGCGCCAACCGAGCGCGCGCAGCGCGTTCGTGGCCCCTATGTTGCCCGAACCCACAGCGCGCACGTCGATCCCGCGAAGGCGGCCGGCCACGTACGCACTGGGCATGCCCCCCAGCAGAAACCCCAGCAACACGGACAGCATGTAATGCAGAATCGTCATGGCGTGTCAGGCCTCACCTCCCGCGGACGTCCCGCCGCGCCGTCTCCGGCGACCGGTGTCCTTGCGACGCCTTGCCTCCTCTGAAGGATCGCATCGCCCGATCATAACCAGGGCAGAGTTCCGCACCAACGTCCACGATCGACACCGGGTTCACGGGAAGGCAGCCAACGGGGGACGTAGCAGAAGCGTGGGCGCGCCGACTCCCCCAAAGTCGACGCGCCCCCAACCCGACCATACGGTCGCCTGCAATGGCCCAGCATGACTACGCTGAGCCGAGTCTATATCCCGTAAATATCCTAGCATCTTTTTGGAAGACTGTCAAGTAGACCAGGGCTCCTCTCCACAGGGTATGGCTCCTTCCAAGGACCCGCATCTGCGTCCCCCTCCCTGGCCCCCGTCCCTGGAAGCTGCATCCTCCGTCCTCCGGATCTGCATGGGGTTGCCCCAGGCTCGAGCCACGGCTAAGCTGTGGCCAATCGGATGTGTAGGGGGGAACAAATGCGATCACTGTGCATTGCGTTGCTGGTTTGTACCTTGGCTTCGACGCTCGTTCTGGCGGAAACAAGAGCACCGATCCGGATCACATCGAACGACGCGTTCACAGAGGAAAATGGCGTTGTACGCGGTTCGGGAACCGAAGATGATCCTTTCCGTATCTCGGGATGGGAGATCGATGTGCCTGCCGGAGGCGAGTACGGTATTCGCATCCGCGGTACCACCGCTCACTTCGTCATCGAGGGCTGCCGTGTTTCGGGCGCGCTGGTGCCCGAGGGCGCGGCCATCCTGCTGGAGGACGTGCGCAACGGCGAGATATCCAGTACGACTGTTCGAAACAGCCGCCACGGGCTCGTGATCTCCATGTCCCAAGGCGTGACCGTGGCGAACACCTACCTGTTTGTGCAGGGCATCGGCCTGCGGGTCACCGGCATGCAGGCTGAGCACTACGACCATACCATCGGCACCACGAACACCATCAACGGGGAGCCGATCCACTACTTCTACGGCCTCGACGGGGAGGTCCTCGAGGGCATCGAGGGCGCGCACATCACCGTGGCCGGAAGCCGAGACGTGACGCTCCGCGGCGCCAAGGTCGAACGAGGCGACGGGATCACCGTGGCCCACTCCGAACGCACGATCATCGAGGGTGCGGACCTCTTCAGGAACCGGGGCGCGGGCGTGCTGGTCGTGTCCTCTCCGAGAACCGTCATCCGCGACTGCGAGAGGATCGCCAACAACGAGAGAGAGGGCGTCTACATCTGGCTCTCGGATCGCAGCCAGGTGCTCAGGACAGGGCTGTACGTGAACCCCACCGGCGTCCATGTGGCCGCCTCAGACCGTGTTGTGCTCGAGGACAACGTCCACCTGGGCAACCCTGTGGGCGTCTGGGTCGACGGGGGCTCACGCGAGATCGAGATCAGACGTGACCTGTTCCGCAGCAGCACCTACGGGGTTCTGCTGGAGTCCGCTTACGGACCCACGGTACACGCCTGCGCGTTCAGCGATGTGGAGATCGGCGTCGCCGTCGAGCGGGGTGTGAGCCACGCAGTGGTCAGGGCGAGCACCGTGGTGGATGCGGGCGTGGGGCTGTCCATCTCAGGCTCAAACGGGCGTTTCGAGGGCAACCTCATCACCCATGCCAACCGGGGCATCGAGTTCCCCGAGCAGTACGGTGTGGGGGCTGTGACGGGCAACTCCATGCGGGGCAACGTCTTCTACCGCTGCGCCGAGGGTGTATACCTTGCACGCGACACGCGCGAGAACTGGATCTACGAGAACCTCTTCTGGAACCTCGGACGGGCAGCGCGTGACAACGGGGACAACAACTGGGCGCCGCAGGGGCGCGGCAACTGGTACTCAGACTACGCAGGTGACGACACGGACGGCGACGGCATCGGCGATCAGCCGGTGGATGTGGGCGGCGGGCGTACGGATCCTGCCCCGCTCGTGGATCGGGGTTTCCTCAAGGGCATCCCTGGACTGCTGGGCACCCTGTCCAGCCGGGAGCTCGAGATTACGGACACAGACGGCCGAACAGCCCAACTGGATGCGCTGGACGCCGATCGCGCTCACGCACGGTTCGTGGGGTTTCAGGGTCTCCCGCCGGAACTGGCCGAGAACCTGGCCCTCCTGTTCGACTGGGGCCGCGATGTCGAAGCGAGCTTCCACATGCAGAACGTCTTCCTGAACCTCGATCTCTTGTTCTTGACATCGGATGGCTCCGTCCTTGACCTGCAGACGATGGAGCCGGACGCTGAGGAGCGGTACAGCATCGACCGCCCGTTCCGCTTCGCCCTGGAGATCCCGACCGGCACCCTGGAGCGCTTGGGCCTCGGAGAGCCGACCCGCATCGGGTGGTGAACGCCGACCGTCTGCGGGCGGTGTTCTTCGACCTGGACGGAACGCTCGTCCGGTACCACGGTTATCCCTACGAGTCCAGCTGGGGCGCCGTCGGCGCTGCGGCGGGGCTGGCCGCGGAGTGGGACGCTCTGCTCTCGCGCTATCTGGGCATACCTCACAGCTACCGTCTTTGGGTCGAGGAGAACGCCCGCCTGCTGGCGGGCGTCCACCTCGCCCGGATCGAAGCAGCCGTGTTCCCGCCTCCGTATGCCCTCGGGGCGCCCGAGGCGGCGTGTGCCCTACGCAAGAGAGGTCACATACTGGGAATCGTCTCCTCGGGGGTGGCCTTGGTGGCCGAGCGCGTCGGCCACGAGCTGGGAATGCACTTCGCGCTGGCCAACGAACTCGAGGTGGCCGACGGTCGGTTCACAGGTCGTGCACGAATCCACGTGGATCTCGAGGGCAAGCTGGGTCAGGTGCAGGCATGCGCCGCACGCTATGGGTTAGATCTGTCGCAGGTCGCGTTCGTCGGAGACCATCTGAACGACATCCCGGTGCTGCAGGCGGTCGGGCTGGGGATCGCCTACGCGCCCAAGGACCCCTCCGTCGCAGCGGCAGCACACTGCGTCACCGAAGAGTTCGCGCGCATACCCGAGTTCATCGAACAAGCGGCGAGTTGACGAGCCCGCCGCCGATCGCCACAATGCTCGGGAGACCATGCAACGCGACCGGAGTGGCGATCTCGCGGGGAAATGGCGACAGGTCCTGGGGGAGGTCCAGGACCGCTTGCTGCGGGCATGCCTACCGACATCCGTGGACAAGGTCCAGCTCCGGCAAGGCCAGTTGGTCCTCGTGGTGGATTCCCACTTCAAGCGCGATTACTGCAACCGCAAGCTCCCCAAGCTCACCGAGCTGGTACGGCAACACTTCGGCGAGGTGGAGCTGCGCATCAGCGAACTCCCGCTGATCGAGGAGATGGAGCGCGCCGACGCCGGCCCACCCTCGACCGCTCAGATCGTCGTCGTGGGTCTCGGTGCGGGGGGGATCAACGCGCTGGACAGAATGCGGGAAGCGCGCCTGCGCGGCGTGCGCTTGGTGGCCGCCGACACCGACAGTCAGCAGCTGTTCGTCTCAAAGGTGGAACACAAGATCCAGCTCGGGCGCGGGGTGACCCGGGGTCGGAGCACCGGGCGTGACGTGGGCAAGGGCGAGGCGGCCGCCGAGGAGGCCAAGTGGGACGTCCAGCGCCTGCTCGAAGGGGTTCACCTCGTCTTCCTGACCTGCGGCCTCGGAGGCGGCACGGGAACAGGGGCCGCGCCGGTGCTGGCCCGGGCGGCACGCGAGCTGGGCGCGCTCACGGTGGGGGTGGTGACCCTACCCTTCGAGTTCGAGAACCCGGTCCGCGCGGCGTGCGCCCAACAGGGGCTGACGCGCCTGCAGAGCGAGGTCGACGTGCTGATCGCGATCAAGAACGACAAGCTTCTGGAGATGAACCCCAACATGCAGATCACCAAAGCGTTCGAACTCGCCAACGACGTCCTGCTCACGGGCGTCCAAGGGATCAGCGATCTCATCACCATCCCCGGCCTGGTGAACCTGGACTTCGCCGATGTGGCCGCCGTGCTGCGCCAGGCAGGCACGGCGATGATGGGCACCGGCGAGGCTCAGGGTGATAACCGAGCGCTCCGCGCGGCCAAGGCGGCGACCTCCAACCCGCTGTTCGAGTCGGGGGGGATCAAAGGCGCCCGCAAAGCGCTCGTCAACATCACTGGCGGCGATGACCTCACCCTCACTGAGGTCATGCAGGTGACGGATACGATCCGGCGGTCGATCGGAGCCGATGCGGATCTCACGTTCGGGGCGGTCGTGCGGGACGAGTTCCGCGGACGGGTCCAGATCACGCTGATCGCCGCCGACTTCCGGCAGCCGTACTTCGAGGAGGAGCCGCCGAAGCGCCCCCCTCCCCCCGAGCGGCCCCTGAAAAGCCAGCCCCTGCTCCGCGATCAGACGGACATCCCCGCCTACCAGCGCCGTCGGCAAGGAGGATGAACGATGCGCCTGATGCCTCGCCCCGCGTGGAGCCTCATTGCTACTGCGCTACTGATCTTCCTCTCCATTCTGCCGTCATGGGCCCGCCCGACCTACGAACTGGAGCTCGCGCTCGGGGAAGCGTGGGTCCTGCAAGGGGAGCTGACGGTCCAGGGCACAGCCAGCGACGCGTGGCCTGAACTCGTCTTCCGCAATGTCCACGGAGCCGCCCTCGAGGTGACCGACGTGAAGCGGGATGCTGTCGCAGCGGATTGGGGGATGCCCGACCCCTGGACGCTCGTCATCCATGGCTCCCTGGACGCAGAGCAGGATTTCTCCGTAACCATCGGCTATGCGATCTCTGTACCCCGTTTCGACGATGCTCCCGGCTTCGGGACGTTCGCGCGCAGCGATCACACCGTGGTGCTTGGGGCCGCGTATCCCATGCTCGCCGTGTGGGAAGACGGCTGGGTAAACCCTCCGGTGCTCGATTGGGGAGACACGGTGGTCGCCGAGGTCGCGGACTACCGGGCCCGCGTCCATGTCCCTCCTGAATGGCGGGTGATCTCGGGGGGAGAGGAGCGTGTCCTGGAAGCGGGCATAGTGGAGATCTCCGGAGAGGGTCTGCGCGAACTCGCCTTGGTGCTCGTCCGCGACTATGCGGTGCTCGAGGACGACGCGGGGAGCGCCCGTGTCCGCAGTTGGCATCGCCCCCACCGCAGCGCTCCCGCCGCTGAGGCACTGGAGACTTCGCTCCTCGCCCTGCAACTGTACGGGCGGCTCTTTGCGCCCTACCCATTCGCCTCGTTGGACATCGTCGAGGTCCCATTGCGCCAGGCCGCCGGCGTCGAGTATCCAGGGCTCATCCTCGTTGGCCAGGCCTACTACGACGCCTACCCTCGCGAGCCCCTGTTCTTCACCATGATCCTTGCGCACGAGGTCGCCCATCAGTGGTGGTACGCCCTCG
Source organism: Candidatus Acetothermia bacterium (assembly GCA_003563005.1). Classification (GTDB taxonomy): domain Bacteria; phylum Bipolaricaulota; class Bipolaricaulia; order Bipolaricaulales; family Bipolaricaulaceae; genus PWTC01. The sequence continues at coordinate 6,019 of PWTC01000087.1, read as the reverse complement.
TGGGCAACGACCAGGTGACCGAACCCTGGGTCGACGAGGCCCTGGCAACCTACACCTCGGGTCTCTACTTCGAAGCCGTGGGGCGATGGGATGAGATCTACACCTACTGGACGCGCACCTACGAGTCCGGCCGACAGCGCAACCCCCACGCGCGTGTGGACAGCCCTCTGTGGGCCTTCCCCGACGGGGCGGGCTACGGCGGTATCGTGTACTCAGGGGGAGCGCTCATGCTCCACGAGCTCCGCCTCGCCATGGGCGACGAGCCCTTCCTGGATGCCCTGACGAGCTACCTGGACACTCACCGGTGGACACTAGCCCGGGGGGAGGACCTTCTGTCCGCACTCAAATCTGCCGCCCCGGTGTCCATTCGGCCGATCCTCGACCGGTACCTCGACTGAGGGACCCTCGGCGGATGGCAGCGACATGCAGCCCATGTACGGCCATCGGTTAAGATGGGCTGCGTGAGGCAGGACACGGTGTTGCTGATTCCTGTGTACAACGAGCGCCCTGCAGTCGCCTCGGTGATCGAGGCGACCCGCCGCCACTTCCAGGGCGAGGTGCTCGTGGTCGATGATGGCTCGACCGACGGGACGTCCGAGCTGTTGCGCTCGCTTCCCGTGTCAACTGTGCGACACGAGCAGAACCGAGGCTACGGCGCCGCGTTGCGCACAGGCCTGGCCTGGGCGGCTGCCTCGGAGTTCACCTGGGCGATCACCCTGGACGCCGACCGACAGCACGAGCCCGCGTGCATCCCGCACTTCCTGGCGCGGATGGGGGACCACGTGGACGTGATCTCTGGCTCGCGCTATCTGAAGCCCTGCCTGGCTCAGACCCCTCCACCCGAGGACCGCACGTGGGTCAACCGCGCGATCACAGCACTCATCGGCGCGGTCACCGGTTACGCGATCACAGACGCGTTCTGTGGATTCCGTGCCTACAGAGTAGAGGCAGTGAACCGTCTGGAGCTTCAGCAAGATGGATACGGGATCCCGGTGGAATTCTGGCTCAAGGCCTGGCGATGTGGACTGCGGGTCGAAGAACTCGCCGTGCCCCTCATCTATTATGACTACACCAAGGGCGTGGGGGCACGCCCGGCCCAGGAGAGACTGGCCCATTACCTGCACGTAGCAGCGGAGGTGCTTGAATGGATGTGCTCGTCGTAGCTGCGCACCCTGACGACGCGGAGATCGGCCTGGGCGGCACGATTGCTCGCTGGACGGAAGAAGGCCTCGACGTGGGGATCGTCGACCTCACCGACGGTGAACCGACCCCCCGCGGGGAGCGGCACGTGCGCCTGGCCGAGGCGGAACGCGCCGCGGATATCCTGGGCACGCGCCGGCTGCTGCTCGATCTCCCCAACCGCTACCTCATGGACACCATCGAGGCACGCGTGGCGTTGGCGCAGGTCATGCGCCTGCACGCGCCGCGCACCGTGTTCGCGCCCCTCGGGCGGGACCAGCATCCGGACCACCTCGCCGCCTCCCAGCTAGCCCGGCATGCCCGCTTCTACGCCAAGCTGACCAAGACGGACATGGCCGGCGATCCCTATTACCCGCCGGTGCTGCTTCAGTTCGCCACCAGCCACCTCAGGAAGGTCTTCCAGCCCGCGGCCGTGGTGGACATCAGCGACACCCTGGAGCGGAAGATCAGCGCCGTGTTGAGCTATCGCTCGCAGTTCGAGCTTCGCGAGGAGGCCGTGCGCGAGACGTTGACAGCGACAGCGCGCTTCTATGGGGTGCGGATCGGCGTCCGCTACGGAGAGCCGATCTTCGCTCCCGAGGAGCTCGCCATATGGGACCCGGCCACGCTGCTGCCGGGATGACACCATCCGTTCCCGAACGTCACGGTGAGCTTCGCGCTTCGTGGGGAAAGGGAGGGCTCTACAGAGCACTGGGCGCTGCAACGCCACTGGATCGCGGCCCTCTGAAGGGCTTGAGGGCGCAGGCTAGGGAAGAGCTCGGGCTCGACATAAATCGCCCCATCATCGCCTCTGGGCACCAGCCGACGCTGGTCCATCCCGGCATCCTCCTGCGGCAGCTTCTGCTGGCTCGCCTGGGCCGCGAGCTATCTTCCCTGTGGGTGATCGTCGACAGCGACGCGCCACGGGAGGTCGCCATCCCCGTGCCGCTCCTGCGGCGCCGCTACACGCGTCACAGCCTTGTCCTGGCAGATAACCCTGGGCGTCGTATCCTCGCCGAACTGCCCGTCCCCCCCGAGCTGGCGCAGGCCTGGCCAAGGATCGCCCCACGGCTGGCCACGCTCCGCAACCCACGCATCGGCGAGATCGCCGAGGTCACCTGGGGCGCCTTTCCGTCGCCCGCCGGTCCCTGGAGCCAGTGGACCGAAGAAGCCAAGCGCGCTTCTTGGGGACTGGATGTGCCTTCGCTGACGGTGACCCAGCTGGCCAGCACCAAGGCTTTCCGAGCCTTCCTGGAGCTTCTCTTCGAGGACCGCGCTCGCGCCTCCGATGCCTACGCCCGAGCCGCTGAGGTCGGGGGGTTGGCGCCGCTTCCCGGTGGCGTCCTCCCCCTGTGGACTCTGCGCGAGGGGCGTCGGGTCCCGGCCAGCACGACGGACGCGAGCCCGCTCCTTCCCCGGGCGCTCCTGCTCACCCTGGCCGTCCGGGCACTCGTGTGCGACTTCTTCATCCACGGCGTGGGCGGTGCGGGTTACGAGCCGGCCGTAGACCTCCTGTTCCGCGAGCTCCTTGGGGTGGAGCCTCCCCCATGGGGATGGATCGTGGGTACGTACCTTCTGCCGGAGCCCTCGGCCGAGCAACGCGAGCTTGAGCGCGACTACCCGTTCTTCTTCCACGAACCGGAGCCTGTGGCCGCCTCACTGCGTGCCATCGCGCTCTAGCTCGTGGTCTGTCAGTTATCCGCTTAGAGCCTGTGACGGCGCAGCAGCGCCTCACGACCAGCCTTGGAGGCGTAGGGCTCGTGCGCGCCTACCTTGGCCCATCGTGCCACCATCCTATACCGGAACCTGCCCAGTCTGCGGCTTTGGCGGACCACGAGATCGTTGTACCGTTGCCGCAACAGGTCCAGTTCGTCCTCTGCTTCCGCCAACCGCTCGTGCGCCTCCTGCACGTCGCGCATCCGATCGGGCGGCATCGCCGCATAGGCCCGGCCGAGCGCGGCGCGCAGCCGCTCGTCCGCCTCCGCCAGCGCGGCAGGACCGCCCCCCTCCGCCTCAGCGATGGCGTCGAGCGCCTCCGCGATAGGGGCATGCGACTGGGGTGCGTAGCCCACCTGCTTGAGGGCGTCCAGCAGGCCCTGTGCCGCCTCGCGCCGTTCTCGTGCCGCCTGAAGCGCCTCTTGCCATCGCGCTTCGAGCTCAAGCTCGGTCCTCCTGAGATCCCGCTTGGACCTCCAGACGAACAGCGCGACTCCGAGCGCGACAACGACAAGGACCGCTGCCAAGCTTAGTTCCATTCGATCACCACGCCCTTCCGCCGCCGCCGCCCATCCCGCCTCCCGAGAACCCCCCGCCGCCGAAGCCCGAACCACCGCGCCATCCGCCACCCGAAGATGGGGTGCGTGGCGCGGTGACCGCGGCAGTGCGGGCGGCATGCTGGAAAGCGAGCATGCGCACTCCGAACAGATGCGGGCCGAACGTCGGGAAGCGCCCCTGGTACCAATCGGGCGGGTGGTGGAGCAGTCCCTCGAAATGCTTGGCCCACACTTCGGTCAGTCCGAACGCGATCGCGTAGGGGAGAAGCTCCTCGAAGTGACGCTCCTGGGCGGCGTGCTCCATGCGGTGCACCTCGGCGCGGGCGATGTACTCCTCGAGGCCGAGTACCTCACGCAGGACCTCCATGCCCTTGTGCGTCTTGCGAGGCATGATCCGTGCGAACCCAACTACGATCAGACCCGAGACGGCCAGCGCCCCACCGAGGTAGAGCGAGGAGAGGTAGATCCCCAGGGCTGCCCCCGCGAAGAGCCCCATCAGACCAGCGGTGCGGTAGCCCGTGCGCACGTGCTCCGGATTGCCGTCGTAGTACCCCCGCTGGGTGAGGTCCATGTACAGCCTCGCCTTGAGTCCGGGGACCTTCGCGTGAAGTTTGTACTTGAGATCCGCAAGTTTTCGGCTCTCCGCTCCATCGAGCACCGCGTCGAGCAGGGCCTGCTCGAACGGCGTGGGCGCAGCTGTTCCCTCAGTGCGGACGAACTCGAAATCCTCCGGCTCCCTGGCCCCCTCGTCCGTCCAGATCTCTTTCAGCAAGAGGTGGCCCTTCACTGCAAGATCGATGATGCCTGCGGCCAGGTCACGTGGGTCTGCCGAGTCGTCCACGATAACGCCGGACTCCGCCGGTCCGATCCCTTCAGGACGGACGAAAACAGGGGAGATGGTGCCCTTCTCCGGGTCCTTGCCCCGATACCACCACATGCCGGTCATGCTGACCAGCACCAGGAAGGGGATACCGGCGTACCAGTTGTCAGCGATGAACCAGAGAAACCCCTGCCCCGCGCCCGGTAGGCTCACGCTGTCTTTGGGCAGGCGCAGCACCACCGTGATGCCGCGCCCCAGGCCAAGGACCTCCGTGGTTCCCACGAGCGTGCCGTCGACCCATTCGAGGGCGAAAGGATCCCGCGACCCAGCAGGCCCCTGAAACGCCTCAAAGCGCACGTCCTCCTGGGAGAGGTCCGGGGGCAAGGGGATCTCCACCGAAGCCCGCCGGATCGGCATCTGCCAGTCATGCCCGACGGCGTTCCAGTAGAGTTCCACCTCGTCATCGTAAGTGCGAAGTGCTCGCTGGATCTCGTAAGCGATCGCGTACCGCACGACTCCCCGCACCTGCCGGTCGGGCTCCCCAATCCGGAGCGAGAGCACCCCGCCGGAGCGAGTCTCTCGCACCGGAACCGGGCTCCGGTCGGCGGTGATCGCTTCCACCCGGACCCGCAGGTTGTAGCGCTCACCGGTGGGCAGACGGTACGAGACGGGGATGTCACGGATGAACCCTCGCCGGGGCAGGTCGAAGCGCATCACGATCTCCTCGACGATGAACACCGAGGCATCGGGCCGGACCTGAATGCTCACGTGGTAGTCCTCGATCGTCTGTGCCGCGGCACCCGCGCCGACGAGCGTGACAAGCAACAGAGACACGATCCAACGGCGCATGATCAGAAGGCCACCTTGGGCGGCTCACGCATCTCCTCGGAGGGAAGGGTGTAGAACTCGCGCGGTTTGATGCTGAACAAGCCCGCGATCAGGTTCTGGGGGAATACCTGCAGCCCCGTGTTCAAATCACGGACCACGGCGTTGTAGTACCGGCGAGAACGCGCGATCTCGCCTTCCAGATTCTCGAGCGAGTTCTGAAGGGACGTGAAGTTCGTGTTCGCTTTCAGTTCGGGGTAGTTCTCCACCACGGCGAACAGGCTCTTGAGTGTCGACTGAAGCATGTTGTCCGCCTCGCCCTGCTCTCGGGGGGTGGAGGCCTTGAGCGAGGCCGAGCGCGCCTCGGCTACCTTCTCGAATACCCCCCGTTCGTGTCCTGCGTACCCCTTGACCGTTTCCACCAGATTCGGGATCAGATCAGCCCGCTTGCGGAGAAGCGCGTCGATGTCTCGCCAAGCGGCCTCGCCCCGCACCTGGAGCCGGATCAGTTTGTTGTAGATCACCGCCACCAACACGAACAACACCACGAACACGCCGAGCACGATGTATCCGACCATGGTCGCCTCCTGAGCAGCATTCTACCGGGCGCCCTACGGAGCCACCACGGGCCCTCGGGGCCGGGTAGACTTGTCCGACGCTCTGAAGGGAAGGGGAGGGCAAGATGAGACCGATCCGCACCGCCGCCAAGGCGATCATCATCGAGGACGGGATGCTGCTGGTCACCGAGAACCGCGACGACCAGGGCGTGTTCTACCTGCTGCCCGGTGGGGGCCAAGAGCCGGGTGAGACCCTGCCCGAGGCGCTGGTACGCGAGTGCGCCGAGGAACTCTGCTGCCGCGTCGAGGTCGAGGACCTCGTGCTCGTGCGCGACTACATCGCAGCGAACCACGAGTTCTCCGTC
>PWTC01000031.1 GCA_003563005.1 Candidatus Acetothermia bacterium | reverse complement strand
GGCTCGCTCGTGCGCGGCCGCAAGGTCAACGTGCCCAGCGTCGCCTTGTCCCTGCCGGTCATCGGCCCGGAGGATCGCGCCTCGCTGGCCATGGCGCGTGAGTTGGAGTTCGAGTATGTCGCGCTTTCGTTCGTCCGGGATCCGGAGGACATCCGCCAGGCACGCTCCATCCTGGGCCCGGAAGGCGCATGGATCCTAGCCAAGATCGAGCTTGCGGAGGCCGTCACGCGGCTGGCGTCGCTCATGCAGGAGGCCGATGGGGCGATGGTCGCGCGGGGTGATCTGGCGGTGGAGCTGGACCCCTACCGAGTGCCGCTGGTGCAACGGAAGGTGGTCGACCTGTGCAACACGCTGGCCAAGCCCGTGGTGGTGGCCACCCAGATGCTGGAGTCCATGGTCACAAGCGGTGTGCCCACGCGGGCGGAGGTGGCCGACGTAGCCACGGCCGTGTGGGACGGGGCGGACTGCGTGATGCTCTCGGCCGAGACGGCGGTCGGCGATCACCCGGTGGCCTCGGTGCGCGCCATGTCCGAAGCGGCGAAGGCCGCGGAGTCCGTCCACGAGGAGATCAGAGCACCAGGGCTTTCGAAGGAGCTTGTGGGGAAGGTCCCTGCGGCCATGGCCGAGGCTGCCTGCCGGGTGGCACGCCACATCGGGGCGGCCGCGATCCTGTGCGCCACCTCCTCAGGGTTGACCGCACGGTTGGTCTCCGCATACCGTCCTCCCATGCCCATCGTCGCCACCAGCGCCAGCACCACAGTCGGGCGACGCCTCGCGGGCGTGTGGGGGGTGCGGCCCCTGGTGGTGAACGCCGTACAGGGGACGGACGAACTGCTCGAGGTGTCGCTGGAGGCGTCGCTGGAGGCGGGCTTCCTGGCGCCAGGGGACACGGCGGTGTTCACCGCCGGGGTTCCGTTCCTCACTGCCGGGACGACGAACCTCGTCCGCGTGGTCCAGGCATGAGCAGTCAGGCGGACCAAGCGCGCACCGCGGAAGGTGAGCCATGACGAGCGGAAATGGTGTCCAGGCAAGCGATGTGCTGATCATAGGTGGAGGTCCAGCCGGCCTCACCGCCGCCATCTACGCCCGTCGTGCGGCCTTGCACACGGTGATCCTGGAGCGGGGCGCGATCGGCGGCCAGCTGCTGGAGACCGACATGGTGGAGAACTTCCCTGGGTTTCCCGAACCTATCTCGGGTCAGGAGCTCATGGACCGTATGCGCGCGCAGGCTCAACGCTTGGACACCGAGATGCGGCTTGCGGAGGCGACCACGCTGGAGTCCCAGGGGGACCTATGGCGCGTCACCTCGACGAACGGGACGTTCATGGCCCGCTGCGTCATCCTCGCCACCGGCGCCCACCCCAAGGAGCTGGACGTGCTGGGTGCCCAAGAACTGAAGGGAAAGGGACTCTCCTACTGCGCCACTTGTGACGGGTACTTCTACCGTGACAAGCCGGTCCTCATGGTGGGCGCCGGGGATGCGGGGATCACCGAGGCGCTGTTTATGACACGGATCGCGCGTGAGGTGTTCGTCGTCGTCCGACACCCCGAAGCCGACCCCAAGGCGATCCGAGCCACGCCCATCCTCAGGGAGCGTGCGCTCAAGCACCCCAAGATCCGTTTCCTCTGGAACCAAGTCGTCGACGCGTTCCGCGGTGATGGGAGGCTCGAGTCGGTGGTGCTCCGAGATCTCTCCGACGGGCGGCGCGTCGAACTCAAAGTGGACGGCGCGTTCGTCAAAATCGGCTACGCCCCTGCCACGTCGTGGCTGCACGGCGTGGTCGAGATCAGCGATGAAGGTTACATCCGCACCGATGCCTGGATGCGCACGAGCCGTCCAGGCGTGTTCGCCGCAGGCGACGTGCGTGAACCCCACGGACGTTGCGCGCAGGCCGTCGTCGCGGCGGCCGAGGGTGCCATCGCGGCGATGCAGGCAGCGGAGTACGTGTCCGAAGGGGGTGGCTAACGTGTACCCAAGCATTCCGGAGTTCTTCACCCGGAGCGCCCTTGAGCACGGCCGTAAGACAGCACTGCGCATTCCGGTCACCAAGGGACGGCGCATCACCTATCAGCGGTGTACGTACCAGGAGCTGTTGAGCCTTTCTACGCGCGCGGCTGTGTGGCTCTCCAGCCAGGGGGTGCGCGAAGGGGACCGCGTGGCCATCTTGGGCAGACCGTCCGTCAGCTGGGCGATGGCCTTCTTCGCCATCCAGAAGGTGGGGGCGGTGGCCGTCCCGTTGGATGCGGAGCTTCAGACGCCAGAGGCGGGCCGGATCCTGATGGAATCCGAGACGAGCATCCTCTTGTGCACACCACAGCGCCACGAAGAACTGCGAACGCTAGTGGACAAGGTGCCCTCGCTCAGACAGGTCCTCGCGCTCGACAGCGCCTCGGGGATCCTGTCCCTATGGGACGTGCTGCCCACCGTGACCGATGAGCCCCCCGACGCGCGACCGGACGCCCAAGCGCTCGCAGTGCTCATGTACACTTCCGGCACCACAGGTGACGCCAAGGGCGTGATGCTCAGTCATCGTAACATCGTCTCCAACATCGAAGGCCTCCTCCAACGCATGCGCTTCACCCCGGCCGATCGCGTCGTGACCATCGTCCCTTGGTATCACATCTACGGCCTGACGCTCACATTGCTGACTCCCCTGTGGGCGGGTGCTCAGGTCACGTACACGGATGACTATCGAAACCTCATAGACGTGGTGAGAAGGAACAGCAGCACGATTCTCGTAGGTGTCCCCAAACTCTACCATGCGCTTTGGAGGAGACTTCGCGACAACATCGAGAACCAACCGATCCGGAGGCTCCTGCATCGGCGCGCACCGCGGCTCTTGGGAAGGATCCTGAAACGCAGGCTGTTGAGCCCCACGTTCCGCTTCTTCGCCTCGGGGGGCGCGCCGCTGGCGCCCGAGGTCAGCACGGCGCTCCGGCGGCTCGGCCTGGGGATCAGTGAGGGCTACGGTCTGACGGAGACCTCGCCCCTGATCACGTTCTGCGAACCGTTCAGCACCAAACCCGGCAGTGTGGGGCGTCCGCTTCCGGGGGTGGAAGTGCGGATCGACAAGCCCGACACCTCCGGCTTCGGTGAGGTTGTGGTGCGCGGGCCAAACGTGACATCGGGCTACTATCGGAATCCCAAGCGCACAGCCGAGGTCCTGTCCGAGCAGGGCTGGTTGCACACAGGAGATCTGGGAAGGCTCGACCAGGATGGTGAACTATTCCTGGCCGGACGGATGAAGCACGTCATCGTGCTGGAGACGGGCAAGAACGTGTACCCCGAAGAAGTGGAATGGGAACTCCAGCAGGTGCCTGGGATCCAGGAGGTGCTGATCCACGGGACGGGCCCCGCCGATCGACCCAGCGTCGCAGCCATGGTCTACCCCAACTGGGAGGAACTGAGAAGGCAAGGGATCACAACGCCAGAGGCAGCTCAGGAAACCCTGTGGCATGCGATCCGGGAGGCACAGAAGAACCTCGCGGCGTATAAACGTCTGAGGTCCAAGGAAGCCCTCACCGTCATGGAGAAGCCATTCGAGAAGTCCACCAAGCAGGAGATCAAACGTCACCTCTACACCCAGAAGAGGTAGGACGGCACCGGGAGGTGCGCGATGGAAGAGAAGGTGCGTGTACTGATCCTGTTCCACTCTGTCACTGGGAACGTCATGGCCTTGGCCCGCGCTGCGGCTCGGGGCGCCGAGGACGGTGGGGCTGAGGCCGTCATCAAGCGTGTGCCCGAGACGATCCCCCCAGAGGTACTGGAGAAGAACGCCCGTCACATGAAGGTGAAGGCAGAACTCGACGCCTTTCCCGTGGCCACGGTGGAGGAGCTGCCCGATTACGACGGCTTGCTGGTGGGAACCCCTACGCGGTTCGGGAACATGTCCGCGCAGATGAAGAGCTTCCTCGACCGGACCGGGTCCCTCTGGGGGAGCGGGGTGCTCTCGGGGAAGCCCTTCGCGCTTTTCCAATCGAACGAGATGCCTCACGGGGGGAAAGAGGCAACGTTGCTCTCGATGATCCCTGTGTTCCTGGCGCACGGCATGATCCTCGTTGGCTTTCCCAACGACAAACGGCTGTACGCCGCCGGGAGTTTCTACGGGGCCACAGCCACGGGCACACCCAAGGAAGCGGACCTGGAGCTCGCCGCACTGCTCGCGGCCAGGCTCGCCCGCGCCGCCGCCCACCTGCAGGGCTTCAGCTGAGCAATCAACAAGGGGTCAGAGCTTTATTTTTGGTGTCACGTGTCCCTTGGGCTGGACAGTTGTCCCGGCGAGGGGACACGTGACACCAAAAATAAAGCTCTGACCCCTTGTTGATTGCTCAGCTGAAGCCCTGCAGGTGGGCGGCGGCGCGGGCG
>PWTC01000097.1 GCA_003563005.1 Candidatus Acetothermia bacterium | reverse complement strand
TGGCACTACAGATTCGAGAAAACTCCGCTCTCGATCCCGGAAAGTCGCATGGGATCAGGATCCATTTCCGCGAATCGGCCGTTCACTGTTCAAGATGAGCCTGGGCAGGCTTCGAGCGGGGTTCGAAAGTTGTCCAGTAGGGCGTACAGCGCAGCGAGTTCCGACTGCAAGGGATATCCAGAAGGCAGCCACTTGTAGGTTTGGAACTGCTGCTGCAGAAACCGTGTTTGGGAGGCTCAGCAGCACAGCCGCCTCCCGGTGTTTGGCGATGGTCTACTCCGGTCTGTGCTTCTTCTGCGCCATCCCCTGCCTCCTTCGCTACCGATCCTAGCTCTCGCTTTGGACCTCTTTCAGGGGGCGGTCGCCTACTGCTGAGCCCGCATGAGCGCCGTACCCGTGGTTCCAACGCTAGGGGATGATGGGTGATTGGAGAGCATGATGGTTGACGCTCCGCTTGTCTTGTTATCGCTGGCGCGCTAGACTGCGCGTCATGGAGCGCAGAGCTGCAGTCCAGAAGGGGGTGAGCATCGGCCGAAGGGACACTTTCCTTAGCTGGTATTGGTTCATATAGGGTGTGACCTCGTCTGACGAGGCCACGCCGCGCAAACCGCAGGACACTCCTGCGGTTTTTTGTGTGTCTAGAGGAGAGAAACATGCGAAAGGTGATACTTGCACTGTGCATCATAGCTGTGGCCCTGCCAGTGTCGGCGGGAACACTCACCATTGGGTTCAGCCAGATCGTGGATCATCCAGCGCTCAACGCCGTGCGGCAGGGAGTACTCGATGAACTGGGCAGGGCGGGCTACATCGAGGGGGAGAATCTCCGTGTGCTTGTCGGCAACGCGCAGGGGGACTTCTCTGTTGCGATCTCGATCGCTCAGAGTTTCATGTCCCAGGGCGTCGACCTGGTGGTGGCCATCGCCACGCCCACTGCCCAGGCAGCTGTGCAGATCTTCGGCGGCACGGACACCCCTGTGGTATTCTCCGCCGTCACCGACCCTGATGCGGCAGGCCTGTTGGGCCACGTCAATGTGACCGGGGTCTCCGATCTCATCGATGTGCGGGCTGACCTGGAGCTGCTGACGGAGATCTCTCCGGGTATCTCGCGAGTAGGGATGGTGTACAACCCGGGAGAGGCCAACTCTGCTGTTCTGACTGATATCGCTCGCCAGGCGGCCTCAGAGCTTGGTCTGACGCTGCTGGTGGCTGCAGCGGAGAACAGCGCCGTAGTCTCAGCTGCGGCTCAGTCCCTTCAGGGCAGGGTTGACGCCTTCTACGTGACCACCGACAACACCGTTGTCTCGGCGCTGGAAGCGGTCATCGACGTGGCCAACCGAGCTCGCGTTCCGTTCCTCATGGCCGACCCGACCAGCCTGTCACGGGGACCCACGCTGTGTACCGGTCTTGACTACTACGACCACGGCCAGATGACGGGGGCGGTGGTGCTGCAGTTGCTGGGTGGAATGCTCCCGGGGGACATCCCCGTCACGCGACAAGGCAGCATGGAGCTCTGGCTGAACTTGGACGCAGCTGCTGCCATCGGGTTTGAGTTCCCCCAGACGGTGCTGGAGAAGGCCACGGGCATGTTGCTGGACGGAGTCCAGTCTCGACTGGAGAACTGAGCACACCGTGACACTGCTCATACACGCGCTGGAACAGGGGCTCCTGTATGGCCTGATGGCACTGGGCGTGTACATCTCGTTCCGCATCCTGCGGTTCCCCGATCTCTCCGTGGATGGGACCTTCCCACTGGGGGCGGCCCTGGCAGCGACCCTGGTCGTGTCCGGTTGGAACCCGTTCGCGGCGAGCCTTGCTGCAGCGGGAGCCGGGGCAGTCGCGGGAGCGTTCACAGGCATCCTGTCCAGCAGGTTCCGTATTCAGGGACTGCTGGCTGGCGTACTAACCATGACCATGCTGTACTCCCTGAACCTACGCATTATGGGGCGGCCGAACCTGCCGTTGCTCGGCCGCCCCTCGGCGCTTAGGGCTGCGGTCGCCTGGGTGGGCGTCCCGGCGCCTTGGGGATTGCTCATCGTAGCCGCTCTGGCAGCACTGGGGGTCAAGCTGATCCTCGATCTCTTCTTCCGAACGGATCTAGGGCTTGCCCTGCGGGCTTCCGGAGGGAATCCAGAACTGCTACAGGCCTACGGAGCGAACCCAGGCAACATGGTGGTGCTTGGGTTGGCGTTGTCGAACGGCCTGGTAGCTCTGTCTGGATCTCTGGCGGCTCAGTACTCCGGCTTCGCCGATGTCAACATGGGAGTAGGGACGATCGTGGCCGGACTGGCCTCGGTGATCGTGGGAGAGATGATTCTCCGTCCCAGAACGGTCTTCTGGGCCACGCTTGCTGCGCTTGTCGGATCCTGTCTGTACCGGGGCGCCATTCTCTTGGCGCTGCGTCACGGGTCGACGCTGGGATTCACTCCCTCGGACCTGCGGTTGATCACGGCACTGGTCGTCCTGGCTGCACTGGTGGCCCCCGTCGTGCGCAGTAGGCTTCGGAGGGAGGACACATGAGCCTTGAACTGGAAACTGTGCGCAGAACCTTCTCACTGCCGGGGCAGCGGGTGCACGCCCTGCGGGGGGTGAGCCTTCGTGCAGAGAGAGGCGACTTCATCACCGTGATCGGCTCCAACGGAGCAGGGAAGTCAACTCTGCTTGACATCATAGCCGGGGTACGTCATCCAGACGCGGGCCGTGTCATGGTGTGTGGGCGCGACGTGACCGCTCTACCCGCACACCGGCGGGCGCGCTGGGTGGGGCGTGTGTTCCAGGACCCGTCCAAAGGTACCGTTCCCGACCTCACGGTAGAGGAGAATCTTGCGCTCTGTAGCCAGAAGGGATTGCGTGGACTCAAGCTTGCGTTGAGCCGGACAAGACACCGACTCTGGCAGGAGGCCTTGGCCAGGTTGGACATGGGTCTGGAGAAACGCCGCCGGGAGCTTGCAGGGCATCTTTCCGGCGGAGAGCGACAAGCGCTTACGGTGCTCATGGCCACGCTATCCCATCCTGCTATCCTTCTTCTGGATGAGCACACCGCGGCACTGGACCCAGCCAATGCAGATCGCGTGCTGGAGGTGACTGAGTCATTGGTCCGAGAGGGTGCGATCACCACGCTGATGGTGACCCATCGCATGGATCAGGCGCTCGACCTTGGCGAACGGCTGGTCATGATGCACGCTGGGGAGATCTTGCTTGAGGCGGCAGGCGACGTGAAGAAGAGTCTGAAGGTCGGCGATCTCGTGCGCCTGTTCCGGCGCCAGGGTGTAAGCGACGACACATTGCTGCTCGAGGCGGCCACCCCCCAGACCTAGGGAGCGGTTGGACACCCGCGGCTCGCGGCTGCGCCTCGCCTGTCTCCATCTCCAGCGCGCGGAAGGTGGAGGCCTTGGCCTTCCGGTGATCCCTGCGGTCTCCAACAGGGATCACGTCTGCGGCGCCGTGTGGTGAGACTCGTCCGTCGGATCGGGACGAGGGTGTCCTGTGGACACCGCCACGCCTGCTCGAGGACCAGATGGGTTCCCTTTCGGCGCTCTGCAACGGACGAAACTCAGATTCTCCAGCCGGGCACGCCAGGTGGACGAGGGAGGTCCGCCGCGCTCACTTCGCGGGTCTGGTAGATGCTGGCAGAGCGCAGGGCGTCTTGCGATGTGCCTCCCTTGGAAGCATCAGTGGAGAGCGGCTGCCGGAGCCGGGTATGAGGGACTCACCTGTCGCCGGGAGGGGGAGCAAGCCCGTCTCCATCAGCGAGCCCGAGTTCCTGGATGAGCGCGCGGAGCCGCGGGGCGGTGCTGTGATCGTCAATGGCGAGGGCGTACAGTGCGTGCTGGAGCACATCCGCGTCCTTGAGCAGTTCGTCCAGTGCGCCGTGAACCTCGGCCTTCGAGCTGTGATGGGCGATGGCGGAGGCGATACACGTGATCTCCGAACGCGAGAAGCCACCGATCTCCTCCAAGAGGTGCCGGGCGAGCAGGCTACTTGCCCAGGCATGACCCTGGGGGTCACCTGTGGTGTAGACAGAGAGGTCGTGAAGCATGCCGGCCACGGCAGCGAGCTCTACGTCGAGTCCACGCCGGGTGGCCAGAAGAGCGGAGGTCATCGAAACGCCGTACAGGTGGACAAACCCGCAACGACGGTCCTCCTCGTCGGGGACGCGATGGAGCAGCTGATCCACGTGGCGGCGAACTGCCTCCAGTCGGCTCACTGGCTCATTCTACTGGCGTATCCCTGCGGGGTTCCACGGCTCGATCGACTCACTGCGTAGCAGATCCGAGGTCGAGCCTCGCAGGACGGCGGTACGGTATGATGAAGCCGTCGGATGTCCGAGCATTCGAGTCGGGTTGACTGGGCTCTAAGGAGGTGGAGCATGAACCGACACGCGCGCAGCCCGCTGTCCAAAGCCGC
>PWTC01000103.1 GCA_003563005.1 Candidatus Acetothermia bacterium | reverse complement strand
GGAAGCTCGGGGCGACTCAGGGCCGAGCTCGACGTGCTTCCCCCGGGTGATGTCCGGAACTGCTTGCTCGCCTTGGCCGAGGATGAGGCTCGAATGCAGCGCCTCTTCAGTTTCCGCTTTCCTGGGGGCGAGGGCCTGGCGGGACACTCGCTGGGCAACTTGCTGCTCACGGGACTGGATCAGCTGCTCGGCGGGTTCGATCGGGCGGTGGAGGAAGCCAGTTACATCCTATCGGTACGCGGCGAGGTGCTCCCCGCGACATTGGATCGTGCCGACCTCGTGGCGCGCATGGAGGACGGAGCCGAGGTATCGGGCGAGGTCGCGATCGTGGAAGATTCGCGAGCCATTCAGCGCATCGGCCTCTCCACTCCGGTGCGGCCCCATGAACCGGTGCTTGACGCGTTGCAGCACGCGGACCTCATCACCCTTGGCCCAGGAAGCCTCTTCACCAGCGTGATCCCGAGCTTGCTCGTCGACGGGATCGCCCAGGCGATCGGCCGCTCACCGGCGGACCGCTATCTGATTATGAACCTCATGACGCAGCCGGGCGAAACGCAAGGGTTCACCGCGCACGATCACCTACGTGTACTCCGAGATTACATCGACATCCGGAAGTTCAGCGCGGTGATCGTGAACACACAACCGCCACCCGAGGAGATCTTGGAGCGCTATCGGGCCGAGGGCAGCATCCCCGTCATAGATGATCTTCGCGGCCCCAAGGCCATGGGCCTGCGCGTGATCCGCGCGCCGCTCTTGGCACTGATCGAGGTGGAGGGCCGACCGACGATCAAGCACGACCCGGCCGCCTTGGGTCGGGTGATCGCCGCCCACGCACCGTGCTTCCGGCGTTCGTGGACCCGCTGGTTCCCACCCCGCGGCGTGTGATCCCATCCTGCGGCACAGGTAGCTCAGCCCTTGATGCAGATGAGCGGCCGCACCACGGCGACGATCGCGTTCAGCCCTGCACCGACTGCGGCGTCGACCACGTGCTCCACGTTCTTGTAGGCCCCCGGTGCCTCCTCGGCCGCGCCAGGGGTGGAGTGCGCCTTGACCAGGATGCCCTGGCTCGCGAGCTCGCGCAGGAGGACGTCGCCCCGCCACTGCCGCTTGGCCTTGGCGCGCGACATGGCCCGGCCCGCACCGTGGACACCTGATCCGAACACGTGCTCCATCCCCTGCTCCGTGCCCCGCAGGATGTAGGACGATGTGCCCATCGTGCCCCCGACGAAGATTGGGTGCCCGACGCTCCTGTACGCACGCGGGTTCTCTTTCCTTCCCGGCCCCAAGGCGCGGGTCGAGCCCTTGCGGTGGACGAGCAGCGTACGTTCCGCGCCGTTGACGTGATGGCGCTCGAACTTCGCGTTGTTGTGGCCGACGTCGTAGAGGGTCCGTAAGGACTCCAAGGGGAGCCCGAACGCGGGGGCGAGGGCCTGGCGCACCAGGTGGGCGATAACCTGTCGGTTGGCGAAGGCGCAGTTCACACCTGCGGCTACGGCCGAGAGGTACTTCTGGCCCTCGGGCGACTTGATCGGCGCGCACACGAGTTCCCGTTCACGGATCGGGATGTCGTACTTGTGGCTGGCCCGCTCGAGATCGGGCAGCGAATCCTGCCCGATCTGATGCCCCAGGGCGCGGGAACCGCAGTGAACCGCGACGAGAATCTGCCCCTCTTCGAGGCCGTACGCGGCCGCGGCGCGGCGATCGCGGATCTGCGTGATGTGCTGGACCTCAAGGTAGTGATTCCCCGAGCCGAGCGTCCCCACCTGGCGGAACTGGCGCTGTTTGGCCTTTGTGGAGACTGCCTTCGGATCGGCGCCGTCCATACGCCCCCCCTCCTCGGTGTACTCGAGGTCCTCGGGGACCCCGTATCCTTGGGAGACAGCGAACTCCGCACCCTTGACGAGGAGCTCATCGATCCCGCTGACGCTCAGGCGCAGCTTGCCTTCGGAGCCTAGCCCGGCCGGTATGTATCCGAACAACAGGTCCGCCAGTTCCTCCTTGCGCCGTTCGATGTCCTCGCGGCCGAGAGGGGTGGCGAGGACCCGCACGCCGCAGTTGATGTCGAAGCCGATCCCGCCCATGGCCACGACCCCTTCGTCGACGTCGAAGGCGCCCACGCCCCCGATGGGAAAGCCATATCCGGGATGCACATCAGGCATAGCGATGGAGGCCTTGACGATTCCCGGGAGGCACGCGACGTTGCGCACCTGGCTCAATGCGTTCCATCCGTGGCCGCCCTCGGCATCCTCAAGGAGCGGGGACAGCAGACTCTCAGAGGCGTAGACCCGGCCCGGGACCCGCATGTCCCCGCTTGCCGGGATCTCCCACATGTGGTCGTCTACCTTTCTGAAGTCCATGCGTGTCACCTCCTCAGAGATCCACCACGCACTCGGCGACGTATCCCGCGTTAGTGTGCTCGACACGTACTCTATGGTAGGTGGCCGCCTTGACCTCCACCCTCGGGTCATGACGCTCCACATCCAGGGGCTCGCCGTAGGCCCTTCCTGTGAGGTGCCATGCGTCAGCGCTCTGTCTCAGGTCGGCTTCGAAGCGCGCGAACATCAGGCCATGGATATCCCGCTGGGCGAGGAGCTCTCCCAACCAGCCCACGAGCAGGGCTTCGGGGCCGTCGGCCGTCAGGGCGATGTCCACGCGCCCCTCAGGATGTACCGCCTGCAGGTCGACCATCAGTGAGAACATGGCGCGCGCCGCCTCGGCGAAGGCCTCCCCGAGCGTCTCGCCTGTGCCGCGCACGCCCGCATCCGCTATGTGTTCCCAAACCTCAAACGCCATCTTCCCCTCCCAGCGCGAAGCGCTCCAGCGGGGTGTACCGCGGCCCCTGTGGGTCGAGCTCGGAGCGCATCAGCGTCAAGGAGGCTAACTCGACCGTCATCGCGGGGGGCCGCACGCTGGAGAGTGCCGCCGCTGCATCACGGGGGATCCGCAGCCGTGCCAGGGTTACGTGAGGGACCGGCGCTCGTGCCTCCCGCTCGAACCCGAGCGCCGTCAGGGCATCCTCGAGTGCGCCCGCGAGCGACTTGAACGCTGGGCAGGGAGCCTCTGAGCCCGCCCAGACGACGCGTGCCCTCCGGGGAGTGGGGAACGCGCCCAGCCGGTCGAGGGCCAGCCGCACGCGCGCCTCGCTTTCGGCGATGCGAGTCGCCGCCTCCGCAAGCGCGTCCTGGTGTTCGGGTGCGACCTCCCCCAGAAACCGCAGCGTGACGTGCAGGTTCTCCTGGACGACCCACCGCACCCCTGTCCCGAGTCGGGTGGCGAGGCGAGCGGAGACTCCTGCCAGCTTCGCTCGGACGTCCTCCGGCAGCTCCAGACAGAAAAAGAGGCGCATCACCCTGCGAGTATAGCGGCTGGCGTCACGGAGGCGTGCTGCTTACCATGGTGCCGGAGGGTTGAAGATGGAAGAGAGTCAGTCCAAGGTAATGCTTAAAGTGGCCGAGGCGCACCAACCTGACGTGGGCAAGGGGATCGTGCGCATCTCCTCCCAGTACATCGCTGAGCTGGGGGTGTCGCCCGGCGAGCCGGTTCAGATAGCGGGTCGGAGGACGACTGGTGCGATCGTAGCCCCGGCGCATCCGGCGGATGAAGGCCTGGACATCGTCCGTATGGACGGCTATGTCCGGGCGGGGGCCGAGGTTGGCATTGGACACACGGTCGAGGTGAGCAAGGCCGAGTGGCGGCCCGCAACCCAGGTGACGCTCGCGCCCGCCCGCCAGGGACTGCGCCTGCACGCGTCGCCCGATAGCCTCAAGAGAGTTCTGCTGGGTAGAGTGGTGCAGGCGGGGGACGTTGTGTCCACGGCGGCAAGAATGTCCCAGACCCCACCGGGAAGCGAGCTCCTTACGGAGCGGATCTTCCGGGAGTTCTTCGAACTGGGTCCTCAGTCCGGGCTTGGTGAGATCCAGCTCGTTGTGGTCAAGACCACCCCCCGGGGCCTGGTGCGTATCGTGCCTGACACGGACATCGAGCTGATTCCCGAGCACGTTGAGGTCGCAGAGATCGAACGGGCTGTGCCGGAGGTGGCCTATGAGGACATAGGCGGGCTCAAAGGGGTCATCCACAAGATACGCGAGATGGTCGAGCTGCCGCTGAAGAAGCCTGAGCTGTTTGCCCGACTGGGCATCGAACCACCGCGGGGAGTACTGCTCTACGGTCCTCCAGGTACGGGCAAGACGCTCCTGGCGAAAGCGATCGCCCACGAGACCGATGCACACTTCGTCTCTCTTTCTGGACCGGAGATCATGTCGCGGTACTACGGTGAGTCAGAGCAGCGACTGCGCGAGATCTTCGAAGAGGCGGAGAAGAGCGCGCCCTCGATCATCTTCATTGACGAACTCGACTCCATCGGGCCCAAGCGTGCGGAGGTCACCGGGGAAGTCGAGCGGCGCGTGGTCGCCCAGCTCCTGACCCTGATGGACGGGCTCAAAGAGCGGCGAAACGTGATCGTCGTCGGAGCCACGAACCGTATCGAGGCCATCGACGAGGCGCTGCGGCGCCCGGGCAGGTTTGACCGGGAGATCGAGGTGCGCGTTCCGGACCGCGAGGGGCGGCACGAGATCCTGATGATCCACACCCGCGGCATGCCGTTGGCGCCCGATATCTCGCTGGATAGTTACGCTGAGCACACCCACGGCTTCGTGGGCTCTGATATCGAGGCCCTGGCACGAGAGGCGGCCATGAACGCGCTCCGCCGCGTGCTGCCCAGGATCGACACCGAGGCCGAGTCGATCCCGCAGGAGGTGCTCGAGGAACTCGTGGTCACCCGTGAGGACCTGGACGAAGCGCTGCGAGAGGTCCGGCCGTCTGCGATGCGCGAGGTGCTGTTCGAGATCCCCCGGGTCAGCTGGCACGAGATCGGGGGCCTGGAGAACGTCAAACAGCAGCTACGCGAGGCGGTCGAGCTCCCGCTCACGGCACCCGAGTCGTTCCGGCGCCTCGGCATCACTCCTCCCAAGGGCCTGCTCCTCTATGGGCCGCCAGGGACGGGGAAGACGATGCTTGCCAAGGCGGTAGCGAATGAGTCGTCGGCGAACTTCATCTCGGCCAAGGGATCGGAACTCTTGTCGAAGTGGTACGGCGAGTCCGAGCAGCTTGTGGCCGAGATGTTCCGGCGTGCCCGACAGGTCGCGCCCGCGGTCATCTTCCTCGATGAGCTCGACTCGCTGGCACCGCGACGTGGAGCAGGGATCGCTGAACCTTACGCCACCGAGCGGATCGTCAACCAGTTCCTAGCGGAGCTGGACGGGCTGGAGGAGCTCCAGGGCGTGGTGGTGATCGGAGCCACCAACCGTCCGGACATGCTCGACCCGGCGCTGCTCCGCCCGGGTCGACTGGGCGAGCTGGTGTACGTGCCCGTCCCCGATGAGGCGGCGCGGCTGGCGATCTTCCGTGTGCACACAGGGGGGATGAGCCTTGCCGAGGACGTGGACCTGGGTCACCTGGCACGCGACACGGACCGCTACTCAGGGGCGGACATCGCCGAGCTGTGTCGCATGGCGGGACGAACCGCACTCCGGGAGGACCCGGGCGCGGAGCGGGTGGCGATGAAGCACTTCCTGGAGGCCCTCGCAGGCATGCAGCCTTCCATCACCCCCGAGATCGAGGAGCACTACCGCAAGCTGCGCAAGGAGCTGAGGAGGACCGGCCGAAGGATGGGATTCGACACAGGCGATCTGACGGCCGAGGCTACCTCTTGACATAGGAGCGTGGGCGTCGTATATAGGAGAGTGGCCCGCACGGCGGGCCATCTTTCTTTGGGTGTCTGCCCAGCGCATCAAGCCCTCTTCCGTTGTGAAGTCCGCTGCATCGAGAGGTAGATGCTCGGACGGCCCGCGCGGGCCCTCCTCGGTGTCCCCTCCCCGGGCGTGCCCAGGGCATCCGCTCAGGCCAAGGGGTCCCCTATCACCCGCAGTGACCGACTTACCGCTGCTCCCTTCCGGGCCTGGCGGGGTTCGCCGGTGTACGTCGCAGGAGGCTCAGCCGTCATCGCTTCAGCCCAGGGCCGGTCCCGGCTCGGCGACCTCTCAGAGGGCCCAAGGACCCCACGTAGAGCGGGTTTTGGGTTCAGGGGACCGCTAGCCCCCCGTCCTGCACGGGCCGAGGGTCAGTCTATGCCGCGTGGGGAGGCGTGTCAAAGCCCGGCGCTGTCACCTTGGGCTGGGCGCAGATGACCTGCCCCGGAGCGCAGGCTAGTTCCGGAAGGTTCTCCGCGACCTGTTTCCCGACAGGGTTGTCGTCTCGGGCGAGGAAGTGGGCCAGCTGAGCATGGAGACACTTGACCCTCAAGGGGTTGCCCAGACCAGCCACGCCGCCTGCCAGCAGACCCTCCATGCCTCGCGCACGCAGCTCGCGAAGCTCCGCGGGTGTAAGCAGCGCGTTCCGCTCTCCTCTATAGCGCTGTGCCGCGCTAGCGTAAGCACGTGCCAGGTCAGGATCCCGGCGAAGCTTGGTCTCCATCTTCCGTACCCCCCCTGCAGCCTCCAGGCGGCCGACCGCACGCATCAGGAAGGGGCAGGTGAGCCAGAATAGGCTCGGGAATGGGCGGATGCCCTCGTCAGTGTGCAGCAAGGGATGGGTTGTGACCACCTGTGGGTAGCCATAGGGGCACGTCACCGCGATCCCCACCACACCGCGCGGCGTGCGGCCAAGCTGCGAGGCGAGCGCGATCAGGTCGGCGTGGGTAGGCGATCTGTCCATCCGGATTCCGCCTGGCTTTCGGTGAGGGCGAAGGCCCGTGCGAGCTCGCGCAAGCTGAGTGCGCCCGGCACGTAGTCTCCGACGGCACTATAGGCACTCAGCACTGCACGTACGCCCTCCTCCACGGTGAGCGTTCGCCCGACGAGGTGCGACAGGCTGGTCACCGGTGCCGGCCTGGAGGCAACTGCGGAAGGAACGTAGGCAGCACGGTGCGCGAGCAGCACCGTGTCCATCGACACATGGTCCTGCTGAACCAGCAGGGTCCCGTGGTGCAGCAAGGCACCGCGTCGGAGCTGTGCCGAGCCTGACACCTTCAGCCCATCCACGTAGACACCGCCCGCATCTGTGTACGCGGGAAGGCCCCATCTGCTCACGAGTTCTTGTGCCAGCAGGCACGCGAGGTACTCTTGCGTATCCCGCGCGTCGCGCCAGCGACCCTGCAGAGGCAGGAACAGAGAGAAGTTCAGATTGCCCGGATGATGGTAGACAGCCCCTCCTCCTGAACCACGCTGCACCACGGGCACCCCCAGGCGGCGGCAAGCGATGAGATCGGCCTCACGGTCGGGAGCCTGCCCCCGTCCGATGACCACACAACGTGGGTTCCTCCAGACGCGCAAGGTAGGTGGTGCCGCAGCACTAGCGAGGGCAGCGAGGATCGCCTCCTCGAGGGCCAGCGCCAGGGTAGGGGAGCAATAAGCGAGATCCAAGATCACCCGCATTGGAGTTCCTCGAAGACCTGGTGGGCGCGAAACGAGGTTCGCACGAGCGGGCCCGATACCACAGCGCCGAAGCCCAAGCCACGGGCGTAGACATCCCACGCGTCGAACTCGTCCGGGTGGACGTGTCGGACGACGGGGAGCTGTGCAGGGCTCGGTCTCAGATACTGTCCGAGCACGAGGACGTCCACCTCGGCCGATCGCAGGTCGTCGAGGGCCTGTTCGATCTCTGGAGCGGTCTCGCCGAGCCCTAGCAGGAGAGAGGACTTGGTTGGAAGCCCAGGCGCGATGCGTTTCGCCGTCTTCAGGACATCGAGCGAGCGCGCGTAGGTCGCCTTCGGATCGCGGACCCGTGGTGTCAGTCGTTCCACCGTCTCCAGGTTGTGGCCGAGGATCGACGGTCCGGCGGCGACCACGGTTCCCAAGGCGGACGCGTTGCCGCCGAAGTCCGGGATCAGGGCCTCGGTGCGTGCCATGGGGGCGTGGCGGGTCACGGCGCGGATCGTCGAGGCGAAATGCGAAGACCCGCCGTCGGGGAGGTCGTCTCTGTCCACCGAGGTGAGCACGACGTACTGCAGCCCCAGCGCAGCGGCAGCCCTCCCAACTCGTTCTGGTTCGGAAGCATCGATGGCACCATCGGGCCATCCCGTCGCCACGGCACAGAACCGACAGCTGCGGGTGCACGTCGCTCCTAGGAGGAGGAACGTCGCCGTCTTCTGCCCCCAGCATGTCGGAAGGTTCGGGCAGCGTGCTGAGGTGCAGACGGTTCGCAGTCCGTGCTCAGACAGGGTCTCCCGCATGGCACGCACGGCACTTAGGGAATCTCCTGATACGGGCACCTGGAGCCAACGGGGTTTCAGCGCATCCACTGTGCCAAGTTCTCCTGACTTGCGCGGCTCATCTGGACGCCGAACACAGCCCGCAGTTCGTCGAGGGCGACCTGCCTGACCTCAGGGCACGAGACCGGGGCTCCGAGGATGTCGCTTAGGGAAACGGCTTCCACTCCATGTATCCCGCAGGGCACGATGAGCGAGAACAGGTTCGGCCGCAGGTCGACGTTGAGGGCCAGGCCGTGCGCGGTGATCCAACTGCGTACGTGGACGCCTACAGAACCCAGCTTTCGAAGGCCAATCCAGATGCCGGGGAACTCCGGCCTTCGGTGAGCTTCCACCCCGAGCCGTGCCGCGGTGCGCAGCATGATCTCCTCGAGGTTCGCCACGTAGCGATGCAGGTCGCGGCCGCGCTCTCGCAGATCCAGTACGGGGTAGAGGACGATCTGCCCCGGACCGTGGTACGTGACATCCCCCCCGCGTTCCACCTGGTGGACATCGACCTGCAGCCGCTCGAGGATGGAACGCGTGGCGAGGATGTGTTCCAAGCTTCCTTGTCGACCTACGGTGATCACTGGATCGTGTTCGACAGACAGCACGAGATCCGGCACAGCGCCCTGGGCGCGCAGGGACTGCAGTCTGCGCTGGAGTTCGAGCACCGGCCCGTATCTGGCGCGGCCAAGGTCCACATGGACGATGTCCGTCAACACGCCTCCAGCTGGCCCAGTGACTGTCCGGCACGGACGCTCGCTCCGGGCCCGACGCTGGGCCGCACCCGCCCGGCAGAGGGAGCTTCCACCACGAACACGGCCTTGTCCGCCTCGAGTTCTGCCAGGGGCGCGCCTGCGTTGACCAGGCCGCTCGCATCGGCGAGCCACCGGATGAGCTTGATCTCGTGCACATCGCCCAGGTCGGGCACCACGATCTCCATCCCCCCTCCTTCTCTCCGCGGCATTCTAAGCATACGGGCAACGATGCGAAAGGACGTGGGGAGACCACTGCGAACGGGAGGTCGCCGGGCACGCCCCCCGGGTGCCGACGTCGACTCGGACCGGGTTATAATGATGTTCAGACCATGATCGACGGGGAGACAAGGCAGGTTCTGCAGTGAGACTCCGGTTGGGCTTCTTGATGTCCCACACGGGGGCCGGGCACATGGCGGCGGCCTCGGCCATCGAGGCGGCGCTCGACATCCGGTACCCGGGATTGTTCGCATGTGAGCAGGTGGATGTGTTCCGTGAGCTGGCCATACCTCCCTGGAATCGGGTGCCGAACTTCTTCCCCTATTGGATCCGCTACGGCAGCAAGTCATACAACGCCTTTGCCAGCATCTCCGATCGGGTGCTGGCGCATCCTGTGGGCCGGGACATGGGACCGGCGTTGGCTGTCTGGCGCGGGCACCGGAAACTTGCGCGCAGGTACGCGTGGGACGGGATGGTGGTTGTCTTCCCGAGTGCCTGTGCTCTAGCGGTGGGGGCGCGAAGGATGTTGCCCAAGACTATCCCGATCATCACCGTGATCACAGACCTCGCCAGGCCCCACAGCGGCTGGTATCACCCGGAGGTCGACAAGTGCCTTGTGCCGAGCACGTCAGCACTCGCGCGAGGACTTGAGTTGGGGCTGCGGGCCGAGCAGATGGAGATCGTGGGCCACCCCGTGCACCCCAAGTTCATGCTCTACAGGGGTACGAAGGCCGAGGCGAGGAGGGCGCTGGGTTGGAATCCGGATCTGCCCGCTGTGCTTCTCACGGCCGGCGGAATGGGTGTGGGGAACTTGGCGGAACTGGCGCGCGTCATTGCGCGCGTTGATGTGCCACTGCAGCTGGCTGTGGTCGCGGGCAACAACCAGTCCTTGCAGCACGCGCTTGCGCGGACCTCTTGGCCGTGCCCGTTCTACGTGTACGGGTTCGTGGACAACCTTGAGGTGCTCATGAGGGCAGCTGATGTCCTCGTGGGCAAGCCCGGCCCTGGCACGATCGCTGAGGCCGCCGTGAGCCGTCTTCCCATGGTCCTCACCGGGGTGCTGGCGCACGAAGTCGCCAACCTCGAACTCGTGCGTCAGGCGCAGGCAGGGGTGTTCGTCGAGGGACCGGTGCAGGCTGCGCAGACGGTGCGATCCTGGCTGGGAACGGGACAGGAGCTGCTGTCGGAGATCGCGGCCAATGCCGCCCGGCTGGCGCTCCCGGATGCCTGCTGGAGGATCGCGGACACGATCGCCTCTCTGTGTGGAGTCAGCACTGCCCCCGCGGGTCCATACACAGAGGCACGCTGAACGGGACACCGCGCCTGAACAGCCCCCCTTCAGGGCGGCCCTCACGTACAATGTGCCCGGTGACCTCACGTGGAATGGAATACGTTACTCGTGGCCTTCTCGATGGTCTTCCTCGCCGAATTCGGCGACAAGACGCAGCTTGCCGTGTTGGCCCTCGCCACCCAGCGCCATCCCTGGTCGGTACTCCTTGGGGCGGGGCTTGCACTCGTGCTGAGCACAGTGCTGGCCACTGTGCTCGCTGTGCTGATTGCTGGCTACCTTCCTCCGTACACCGTGCGCGTCACGCGCTGGGCGTCGGGTGTGTTGTTCATCCTTGTGGGCGTGTGGACGTTGATTCGCCCAGTTTGACCTGCCCTTCCCAGGAGCGGAGCACCTCGACCAGCGGATAGGCGGTCAGATCGAGCTGCAGCGGGGTGATCGAGGCGTACCCGGAGAGCACAGCTTCGACATCCGTGCCCTCAGCGCCAGGAGGAGGCACGGTCAGCATCTCGCCGGCCATCCAGAAGTACTCGCGTCCTCGTGGGTCTCTGCCACGCACGAGTTCGTCGCGGTAGGTCTTGGTGCCCAGACGTGTGATCCGCGTTCCTTTGGGGGGCACGAACGGCATGTTCACGTTGAGGAGCGTGCCCGGAAGCAGCGGGTTCTCCTCAAGCACGAAAGCGGCCAGTTGGGCTGCGAGCCGGGCTCCCGTTTCGTACTCCAGCGTTGCGGAATCGATCCCTTCTGGACCTAGATCCTGCGAGACGGCGATCGCAGGGACACCTGCCTGAGCTCCCTCCATGGCCGCGGCCACTGTGCCGGAGTAGGTGACGTCTCGACCCAGATTGGCCCCTGCGTTGATCCCCGCGACCACCAGGTCCGGCCGGCGCGGCGCCAACCCGAGCATGGCCAACGAAACGCAGTCCGAGGGTGATCCGTTGGTCACATGGGCTGTGCTTCCGTCGGAGAGCTGGACGACGGAAACCCGAAGCGGCTTGTGAAAGATGCGCGTGCGCGACGCGGCTGACCAGTTTCTGTCAGGGGCCAGCACCCACACTTCAGCCAGCTTGGCGAGCTCAGTGCGGAGCGCAACAAGCCCGGGGGAGTGGTACCCGTCATCGTTGGAAAGGAGGATAAGAGGTTGGGTCAAGTAGACCTCCCTTTTCGCTCTATTCTACGCGTCTGCGAGGGAGGGTACAAACCTGTAGTAGCCGAGCCGTGTCTCGCCGTACAGCCGCTCCATCTCGAGATGGAGCAGCCCTTGTTCCTGTCGCATCGCGTCCTTGTGGTGCAGCTCGAGCACCACGACCGCTCCTTCGCTCAACGGCCTGTGCAGGGAGAGGTGGGCCAGCGCCGTGTGCCCGAGGGAGGTCTCGTATGGGGCTCCGATGAAGCATACATCGAACATCCTTCCCCGCCGGGCGAGTTCGCGCACCGCGACGAGGGCGTCCTGGAACAGCACCTCCGCGCGAGATCGGTATTCCAATCGATCGACGTTCTCCCGGATGAGCCGTGCAGCCCGTGGGGAGTTCTCCACGAAGGTCGCGTGCCGCGCCCCCCGAGACAGGGCCTCCAGGCCCACAGCTCCCGTTCCGGCGAAAAGGTCCAAGAAAACCGCGTCCGGAAGTACATCCACCAGCACGTCGAACAGTGCGGTCCGCACGCGATCCCTTAGCGGCCGGATGGGCAATCCGTGCCACTGGGCCAGCTTCTGACCACGTCGTTCACCGCCGATGATCCTCACTTGCGCCGCCCTCCTGAACGGCTACGATAGGAGCCGAACCCAACTCAGGATACCCCATCTTCGTCCGGGCATGCGCCTGTGGGTCGGTGGGGTGGCGGGAGGTTCTCGAATGCGGTACGACGTAGCTGTTCTCGGGGCCGGCCCTGCCGGCCTGTTCGCGGCGCTGGAGCTGGCCGGATCGGGCCTCTCCACGGTCGTCGTGGACAAGGGTCTCGCACCCAAAGAGCGCACGAGCATCACCTGCGGTGTAGGTGGCGCGGGCACGTTCTCCGACGGCAAGCTGAACCTGACACCGAAGATCGGGGGTGCGCCTGCGGACATCGGGTGTGACATGCAGACGCTCACCGATCTGATCGCCCATGTCGACGAGGTGTTCACGCGTTACGGTGCCCCGGCGCAGTACTCAGGGGAGGACGCCGAGGCGCTGACCCGCCTCAAGACCAAGGCGGCGGAGACGGGGATCGAGTTCATCGCTGGCAGGCAGCGTCACATCGGCACGGGGCGGATCCGCGAGGTCATCGACGCTCTGTACCGGGATCTCATGGATCGAGGCATCACGTTCTTGCTGAACACGCCGGTCGAGTCCGTCGCCCGAGGAGACGAAGCTTTCCGCGTGGAGCTGTCTCAAGGGGCGATCGAAGTGCGACATGTCATCGCCGCTCCGGGACGGGGCGGGGCGTACTGGCTTCGAGAAGTGGCGCGTGCGCTGGGTGTCGGGCCTGAGTTCGGCCCGCTCGACGTAGGGGTCCGCGTGGAGTTTCCCGCCGAGATCTACACGAGCATCGAGCGGGTGATGTACGACGCCAAACTGCGTGTACGCACACCCACTTACGACGATGTGGTGCGTACATTCTGCACCAATCCTCGCGGTTTCGTGGTCCGAGAGGACTACGACGAGTTCGTGCTGGTCAACGGGCACGCGGAGAATCAACACAAGACCGAGAACACGAACTTCGCGCTTCTGGTACATACGGAGCTGACGGACCCGGTGGAGGACACCACCGAGTACGGGCGGGCCATCGCCAAGCTGGCCACCACCATCGGCGGTGGTCGTCCCATCCTCCAGCGGCTCAAGGACCTGCAGCAGGGCAGGCGGTCTACCCCACAACGCATCCAGCGGGTGCCGATACGCCCCACGCTCGGGGAGTACACGCCGGGAGACCTGTCCATGGCGCTCCCTCACCGGGTGGTGGTGGACATCGTGGAGGCGATTCAGAGGCTGGACAAGATCATCCCTGGGCTGGCCGCAGATGGGACCCTCGTCTACGCGCCGGAGATCAAGTTCTACGATACGCGCTACAGACTTCGCAAGGGTCTGGAGACGGAGCTTCCAGGGTTCCATGTTGCTGGGGATGCCTGCGGCCATTCGCGTGGCATCGTGTTCGCGGCCGTGACGGGCGTGTTGGCTGCGCGCCGCATCCTGGCCAAGCCCTGCCCGGACTCCTAAGAGACGAGGGGCCGCCCCAGTGGCGGCCCCTCGATCAGGGTACCTCGCGGGCTAGCTTGTCGCCTTCCCTCAGCCTCCGTTCCCGATGCGGATGGTCGGCGGGTGATTCACGCTGTTCACGCGGATGATCAGCGTGTCCTCGGCCCAGTCGCCGCAGCGGTCCGTGACACGGACCTTGACCAGCACGTCGATCGGATCGCAGCCGGGCAGGTGCGGGGCTACGAAGATGGGGTTGAGCGTGTCCCCTCCGATGAAGGAGCCCTTCGTCGCCGTCCAGCGCACGGTGAGCGGTCCGCCATCCGGATCCGCGGCGCGCGCGAGGATCATGATCTGGGCACCTTCGCAGACGGTGAGATCAGGCCCTGCATCCACCCACGGAGGTCGGTTGATGTTCCTCACGTGAACGACAAGGCTGTCCTTGCTCACCGCGCCGCAGATATCGGTCACGGTCAGGGTCAGGACGACATTCTCGCCTTCGCACCTGTCCGTGTGAGGTGCGGTGTAGATGGGGTTCAACGCGGTCGGATCGTCGAAGTAGCCGCGCCCGCACTCGGCCGACCAACGATAGGTCAGCGGCCCGCAGTCCGGATCGTAGGCTGTGGCACACATCCGGACGGACTTGCCCTCGTCGATGATGAGATCCGGGCCGGCGTCCACCACCGGTGGGTGGTTCACGTTGAGTACACGCACGATGAGCGTCGTCCGTGCCTTGGCGCCACAGGCATCGACAGCGGTGATCGTGACCTCGACGTCTTCACTGACGCAGTCGGTCACCCAAGGGGCGTAGTACAACGTCTCCAGCGCGTGGGGATTCGAGAAGTGCCCGCGCGGGGCGGACCAGGTCACGGTGACCGCATCTCCATCCGGATCGTATACCTCGGCCCGAAGCGGGATGCTCCTGCCCTCCTCGACCGTCTTCACCACAGGGGACACGGTGCACACGGGCGGCCGTGTGGTACACGTAGGCGGCGTGGGTGCGCACGAGGGAGGTACTGGCGTGAACGGCACCGTAGCGCAGGGATCGCCCGGACGGGGCTCCCGCGTCACGGAGGGACAGCTGCCCTGGTCGATCACTACGTTCGCCCCTGGGCCGGGGTCGATGTGGTTGCAGCCGCGCCCGCCGAGGATGACATCATCGCCGGGGCCGCCGAACAGGTAGTTCGTCCCGCTGGGGCCGCTCTCGATCCTGTCGTTTCCTTCCTCTCCGTAGATGATGTCGTCGCCCGGGCCGCCCACCAGCAGGTCGTTCCCCGCTCCTCCGAGGAGGAGGTTGTTCCCCGAGCCCGCTTGGATGACGTCGTCACCGGGGCCCCCGATGAGGAGATCGTTGCCCCCCATCCCGTAGATCAGGTTCCTCCCCCCGATCCCGAGGATCAGGTCATTTCCTGGGGTGCCGAAGAGCACGTCGTCCTTGTCGGAACCGACGATCACGTTATCCGGCGGGTTCCGCTCAAGGAAGCGGAAGATGACGTCCCACATGGGACTGCAATCGTGGTAGGGAAGGTGTTCCAGCAGCAGGGCGATGATCTTCGCATCGACGCGGTACTTCCGGTATGCGGCCGGGATCTCTGGTTCAGGTTCCGGTTCAGGCTCGGTCACTGCGATCTCACGGAACTTCTCCGGGAGTTCTCTCGGATCGTCCACCATCAAGAAGCGACCCCCGGTGATGGCCGCAATGTCGGCCAGGAGCGCCTGAACATCTTGGGTGATCCCCACGGCGACGATGTCCAGGAGCACGCCGCGCTCGGCCAGGCGACGGGCCGCAGCCGCCTTGTCGCCGTGGCAGGTCTCCCTGCCGTCGGTGAGCAGGACGATGCGCGTCGCCTCCGGGGCACGCTCCATGGCATAGGTGATGGAGTCCGCCAGTGGGGTGTTGCCCCTGGCGGTAAGCCCCAGCACGCGGCGCACCATGGCCTCACGCTCAGCCTGGGTGTGTCTGCCGTAGGGGACGAACAGCTCGATGTCCCGGCAGCTCTCCTCGGGCCGGGTATGGGGCACCCGGTGGCCGAACACCACGATACCGAAGGGCACGGTATCGTCCAGATCCCGGATGACCGCGCTGAGAGCTTCCTTGACCCACTCGAACCGAGTGGTTCGCCTCTCGACCACCTCGTTCATGGAGTTCGAGGCGTCGAGGATGAACATGAGCTGGCGCCCTGAGGCCGCCCAGGCCATTGCGGCGATCAGCACCAGCACCGCTATCCATTTCGCGATTCGCATGCCTACCTCCTTCACTGGGCGGCCCGCCCCACCGCGAGGGAGCATGGGCAACCGCGACCAGCTAGCGGGATCATTGTAG
>PWTC01000108.1 GCA_003563005.1 Candidatus Acetothermia bacterium | reverse complement strand
CCTCTGCGGCAGAAGCTGCCCTGGCTCCTCAAGCGTCCCGCGGACCTCTTGGCGGTCACGGCATGCGCGCAGGCTGGCGCGGTGCCGATCATCGGAGCCGCGTTTGGCTATGTCGCGCTGTACGGCCTCCTCGCCAACCTCGTGTTGGTACCCTGGACGGGGTTGCTTCTGTGGACAGGGCTGGCGCTCTTCCTGTTTGACCCGGTGTTGGGCCCTGGTGTCGGCGCGTGGGTGCACAGATCTCTCATCGCCCCGTACCTCAAGGCCGTGGAGACCATAGCCGAGCTGCCGGGGGCGGTGCTCCCGGTCGCGCCGGGTTTTGGCTTGTGGTGCTTGCTTGTCGTACTGGGCGTTCTCGTGCTGCGTGCGATACGGGACGAGCTAGATCACCGAGGCTACCCGGAGCACCTCGTCCAGCATAGCTGAGGTAAGCCTGCCGGTCTGGGTGTTCTGCCGGGACGGATGGTAAGAGCCGACCAGCCGAGGCCGCCCTGCCCCTAGATCGAGTACCGTGCCGTGTGCGAAACGCGGGCGCCGTGGTGTCCCCAACACCTGCGCGCAGCCTTCGAAAGCGGTGCGGCCCAAGGCCAACACGGTCTGCAGTCGCGGCAGACAGGCCAGTTCTTCGACCAGGAACGAGCGGCAGCGTGCCAGCTCGTCGCTCGAGGGCCTATTGCCGGGCGGAGCGCACCGCACCACGGCGGTGAGATACACTCCGCTCAGCTGCAGGCCGTCGCCGGCGCGTTCCGAGCTTGGCGACGAGGCCATCCCCGCGCGGTGGAGAGCCGCCATCAAGGTCGCGCTTGCCCCGCGAGGTCCATCGCCAGTGAACATTCGTCCAGTCCGATTCGCACCGTGTGCCGCCGGGGCGAGGCCCACAATCGCCAGGTGCGCCCCGGCATCGCCGAAACCCGGGACGGGCCTGCCCCAGTAGGTCTCATCCCGAAAGGCGGCGCGGCGTTCCTGTGCCATGCGTTCGCGGTGCACCACGAGCCTGGGGCAAGCACGACAGGCGACGAGCCGCCCCCTGAGATGTTCGAGCATCTCGTCGCTAACGGTCGAGCTCCCATAGGCGGGCTGTCCCATCCTTGGCGGTGGAGACGAGCCGACCACCATCGGGGAAGAAGGCAATCCCCCACACATGGCCGGTATGTCCACTGAGCGACGCTATCCTTACTCCAGTTCTGGCGTTGAAGAGCTCAACGTCCTTGCCGAATCCTCCGGCGGCCAGGAGCGATCCGTCGGGAGAGAACGCAAGCGCATAGGCGCTCGTGCGCCCCGATGGTTCGTGTGCCCAATGAAGCTCAAGCGTGGAGGCATCGTACACGTGGAGGATCGCCGAGCTGTGGGCCCAGGCCAGCCAGCCGGCGGGGTTGGTGGCGATGGCCAGGGAGGATCCGTCCGGGGAGAACGCCACGGCGTACACGTTGGTGGCCACGCGACCATCCCCCGTTTCGTTGAGCTGGTGGATCATCCTCAGCGTAGACAGGTCCCACAGTCTCACGGTGCCCAGGCAACATGAGGAGGCTAAGAGGTGGCCGTCCGGGTGGAAAGCGACCCCGCGGATCAGGGACTGATGCCCTTCCAGAAGTCCGATCTCTACGCCCGTTTCCAGGTCCCAGAGGCGGATGGTACGGTCCTCGCCGCTGCTTGCCAAGAGCCTGCCATCAGGGGAGAACGCCAGGCCCCAGACCATGCGGGTGTGCCCGACGAGCTGCGCGCGCGTCTGCCCTGTGACAGGGTTCGCCCACTGCACTGGCTGGCGCAAGGCAAGGTCCCACACCACAAGGCCCCCACCACCGGACTCACCTGCGGCCAGGTGCCGGCCATCCGGCGACACCGCCAGCGAGACCACCGCGCTCTTGTGTCCGCTGAGCGTGTACCGAGGTCCGTCCAGTTGGTCCGTGGACCAGATCTCGATCTGGTTGCCTCGTGCAACTGCGAACGTGGTATCGTCGATCGCGGCGAGTGCGTGCTCGTGAAATGGGCCTTCGATCACCTGGCCTACCGCGCCGCCTGTCACCGCCGTGAGCACAGCGCCCAGGATCAACAAGCAGAGGTTACGGCTCATGCGACCTCCTTGATTGCACGCATGCTAGCGCAAGCTTTGGCGCGATGCTACTGCGCCGGTCTGGGTTATCCTGGGGGTATGGAGCGGCGTTCGGCGTGGATCGGGCTGAATATGCTGCCGTCGCTCACACCGCGGCGGCGGGCTGTCTTGCTCAAGGCACTCGGTGGCCCGGAGCGAGTCTGGGCAGCACCGGAGCGTCGTCTTGCCGAGGTGGTGGGAACCGCGGCGGCGGCTCGGATCTCACGAGAACGCGTGCAGGTCGACCCGGAGGTCGAGGAGGCGCGTGCGCAGCGTGCACAGGCCCGGATCGTGACGTGTGAGGATGCGGCTTACCCTGGACCGCTCAAAGGCATACCGGGAGCGCCACCTGTGCTGTACATCCTAGGGGCCTGGGAGCCTGAAGACGATCCGGCAGTGGCCGTCGTGGGTGCACGGCGCTGCACAAGCTACGGCCGTCTCGTGGCCCGCAAGCTCTCGTCGGACCTCGCCGCGCGCAATATCACCGTGGTGTCAGGACTCGCCCCGGGCGTGGACACCGCAGCCCACCAGGGCGCGCTCAACGCTGGGCGTACGGTGGCTGTGCTCGGGACGGGCCTCGGCAAGCCGTACCCCGCAGGAAGCGAGCGGCTCATGGCGGAGATCGCGGATTCCGGTGCGGTGATCACCGAGTTCCATTGGGAGCAACCCGGGGCGCGCTGGACCTTCCCCAAGCGGAACCGCACCCTGGCGGGACTGGCTCGCGCGATCCTGGTCGTGGAGGCTGAACGTCGATCGGGTGCGCTCATCACGGCGGATCGGGCGCTCGAACTCGGACGGGAGGTGCTCGCCGTGCCCGGGCCGATCACCTCGGAGCTTTCGCTGGGCACAAACCGGCTGATCCAAGACGGCGCACCCCCGGTGACGTGTGTGGAAGACGTGCTCGACCACCTAGGTGTGTCGCTTTCGCTCCCGATCTCCGAAGCGCAGCAGGAGGGATCGCTCCCCGCCGACGCTGGACGTGTGCTCGACGCACTCGAGGTGGAACCGCTCGATCCCAGCGAACTCGTGGCCCGCACGGGCCTGAGCCATGCCCAGGTGTCCGCTGCGCTTCTCAGTCTCGAACTCGCCGGGCGCGTGGCCCGCACAGCCGGCGGCCGCTACGTTGCGCTTCCTTGAGCAGGCCGCAGAGCTCTTGTGCTCGGTTGCGCCAGGGCCCCTCAAGTGGTAGATATTCCGGACTGCAATGGCTATGCCGCATTGAGCGCGTCGAACGAGTTCCCAGGCGTACGCCTGCAGCCCATGACCAAGGAGGCTCGATGGAACGCACACTCGTGTTGCTGAAACCCGACACCGTGCAGCGGCGGTTGGTGGGGCGGATCCTCGGTCGGTTCGAGGAGAGAGGATTGCGCATCGTCGCGCTCAAGATGATGTCGGTCTCACGTGAGCTTGCGGAGCGCCACTACGGGGAACACCGAGAGAAGCCGTTCTTCGGGGAGCTCGTCTCGTTTATCACCGCGGGGCCCATCGTGGCCCTGGCCATCGAGGGGCCGCGCGCGGTCACGACGGTGCGTGCCATGATGGGGAAGACGAATCCCCTTGAGTCCGCCCCCGGTACCATCCGGGGTGACTTCGGGGTGGCCGTGACGACGAACTTGGTGCACGGCTCGGACTCCTTGGAGTCCGCGGAGCGCGAGCTGACGCTGTTCTTCTCCCCAGGGGAGATCTTGACCTACGAGACGGCCGACGCGGCCTGGCTGGGAGGCTGAAATGGAGCTGCCGGGTCGTTACGACCCCCGAGAGGTGGAGGACCGGCTCGCCCGCGCTTGGGGCCAGGCCAACCCGTGGCGATGCGATAGCTGTAGCGGCAAACCCGCGTATGCCATCGTTATCCCTCCTCCCAACATCACGGGGCGCCTCCACCACGGGCATGCCCTGAACAACACGCTTCAGGACATCCTCATTCGGTACAAGCGCATGGACGGGCACGAGGCCTGCTGGTTCCCGGGCACGGATCACGCGGGTATCGCCACCCAGAACGTGGTGGAGAAGGAGCTCGCCAAGGAAGGCACGAGTCGCCATGAGCTCGGCCGTGCTGCATTCGAGACCCGCGTGTGGGCATGGAAGGAGCGCTACGGCTCGGAGATCGTGGAACAGCTCAAGACGCTCGGCTGCTCCTGCGACTGGTCGCGGCTCCGGTTCACGTTGGACGAAGGGCTGTCGCGCGCCGTGCGGACAGCGTTCGTCCAGCTCTACCGTGAGGGACTGATCTACCGGGGCGACTACATGATCAACTGGTGTCCGCGCTGCGAGACGGCCCTGTCTGACATAGAGGTAGTGCACGAGGAGGTCGAGGGTCGCCTGTACCATGTCCAGTATCCTCTCGAGGGTGGCGGCCACCTGACGATCGCCACCACCCGGCCCGAAACGATGCTCGG
>PWTC01000142.1 GCA_003563005.1 Candidatus Acetothermia bacterium | reverse complement strand
GGGCGTTCGGACGAGGACATGGCCTTCACGCGCGCCCAGGTCTGGAGGTTCCGCAAGCTCCTCGAGGGCTGGGATGTCTGGGGCCTGGGCGTGCGCTGGCGCCATATGGCGAACTCCGCCGCAGCGCTGGCTTTCCAGGAGGGGACTGCGCCGCCGCTGAATCTCGTGCGGATGGGCATCGCCATCTACGGGTATCCGGACGTCTTCTGTGCTCCGCCGCTGGAGGTTCGCCCGGTCGCCCGCGTGTGGACGGAGGTGGCCGCGATCCGCAAGCTCCCTCGCGGTTGGCCGATCGGATACGAACGGCAGTATGTCACCGAGCAGGATACGCGCGTGGCCATCTTGCGGGCGGGCTACGGCGATGGCCTCAGGCGTGAACTGGGACGGGTGGCCATCCGAGATCGCGAGGTGCCGCTGCTCGGCGCCCTGGGGATGGACACGGTGGCCGCGGATGTGTCGGAGGTCCCCGCTGTCCGCAGAGGGGACCGCGCTGTGCTGTTCGGTCCCGGCCTCAATGGGCTTCCGCCTCGGGTTTGTCCGCTGGTGGTTCCGGTGCTGCTCTCGGCCCGGCGCCGCTGGGTGGGGCGTCCTGCATCTCTAGCGTGAGCCCGACGATAGCCAGCTCCTTCCCCGCCAGAACCTCCACGCGTGCCCCGCAACGAGGACACGCCAAGACGGGGATCGCCATGTGCCAGCCGCTCTCCTCGCCGATGTAACGGGCCGGCCCGTCGTAGCCGCAGGAAGCGCAGGAAAGCCTTGAGGGCACACGCTCGAGCGAGAGTTCGGACCCCGCGAGAGGGGTTCCTTCGACGAGGATCCGCCAGGCTTCGCAGAGGGCCTCCTCGCTCAGGATGACCAGCTCTCCCTTGCGTACCTGGACCTGGGTGATCGTTCCCTGCACGGGCTCCGCCTCGAGGTGATCGAGGAGTCCCTGGAGCAGTGCATGGGCGAGCGAGTACTCGTGCACGCGAGAGTGTCCCCCGAAGAACGGGCCACCGCAACAACGGGGTCAGAGCTTTAGTTTTGGTGTCATGTGTCCCCTCGGAAGGACACGTGGCCAGTGCAAGGGACACATGACACCAAAACTAAAGCTCTGACCCCATTTAGAGGTTGAGGGCGGAGAGGAGTTCGTCGATGCCGCGGCCGCTGCGGGCGTCGGTGAGCACCGCCCTGCCGTGCGGGTTCAGGGCACGGTAGTCGGTGACCAGCGTCTGGGGGTTCACCCCCACGGCCTCGGCGAGGTCGATCTTGTTGATGGCCACCACGTCGGTCTGGGTGAAGATCTTGGGGTGCTTGCGCACCATGTCGTCCCCCTCGGTCACGGACACGACCACGAGGTCGGCCTGCGTCCCCAGAGGGAAGTCGGCCGGACACACCAGGTTCCCCACGTTCTCGATGAACAGCACTCCGACCTTGTCCAAGGGAAACTGCTCCAGGGCGTGTCCGACGCGGTGGGCGTCGAGATGGCAGTCGTCGCCTGTGTTCAGGCTTGCCGACACGAGCCCGGCGGACGTGAACCGCTTGTGGTCGTCGCCCCCGGCCACATCGCCGGCGATGGCACCGACGGTTGCCCCGCGCGCCCGGAGACGCTCGGCCAGCGCCAGGATGAGCGACGTCTTGCCCGACCCGATGGCTCCCATCACGCCGATGCCGCGGACGTTTCGATCGGTGAGTTTCTGGTAGTTCTTCTCTGCCAGCTCGAGCTGGCGCTTGAGGATGTCTCCAAACGGAACGCGTATGTCGTGCATGACGGGATGTTAACGGGGTTCGCTGGGAATCCGCAACCTGGATGCGAGTTGTCGTGACCGGCAGCTCACGGTATAGTCGGTCGCCATGCGGCGGCTGCTGATGTGGACGACGACGGCTGCGCTCGCGCTTGCGCTCTACCTCTTGCTGGTCATGTGGAGCGGGGACATCGTCTTGTGGGCGCTCGACGAGCTCATCGTCGGGGCGGTGCTGGCGGCCGCGGTCGGAGGTGTCGCCGGGGCGCTCCTGTGGGAGCGCGGCGGGTGGCGCATGCTCCAGCCGCACCGGTGGTTCTTGTTGATCGCGTACGTTGTGGGTCCGCTCTTTTTCGCCATGGCGCGCGCGAACCTCGATGTGGCTTGGCGCGTCATCACCGGCCGCATCCGACCGGGGATCGTGCGGTTCGACCCGGCGCTCCGCACGGAGCTGGGGCGCACGCTCCTTGCCAACTCGATCACCCTGACCCCGGGCACGTTGACGGTCGACGTCAACGACAACACGGGCGTCTTCTATGTGCACTGGATCAACGTGACCAACGAGAAACCCAGCCCGGAGGAAGTCTGCGGCGAGCTCCCGGTCTGGGCACGGAGGATCGCTGAGTGAGCCCTGAGCTAGGCTTTGGTGTGGCGGCGGCGGTACTGGTCGCGCTGATGGCCATCAGCGTGCTGCGGATGGCCATCGGCCCCACGGTGGCCGATCGTGCGGTGGCGCTGGACACGGTGAACACGCTCGTGGTCACCACCATGGTGCTCCTGGGTGCCGCCACGGGGTTGGTGGTGCTGGTGGACGTGGCCATCGTGTACGCGCTGCTCTCGTTCGTGGGCATGCTCTACATCGCCCGCTACCTTGAGGGGGGCCTGAAGTGACCGTGCTCGTCTACGTGTTGCTGGGGGTGGGCGTGGTGTTCAACGCGCTGGGAGCGATCGCCCTCATCCGCTTCCCCGATGTGTACACGCGCATCCACGGTGCCACCAAGTGCACGACCTTCGGCTCGGTGTTCTCCATCGCGGCAGTGGTGGTCCACGGCTTCCTGCGCGGCGGCCCCGAGGGCGGAACCCTGGCCGTGCACGCGCTGATCGCGCTTGTCTTCCTGCTTCTCACCAACCCCACGGGTTCGCATGCGCTGGCCCGGGGCGCGTACCGCTCCGGCGTGAAGCCATTCCGCGCCGTGATCGATCAGATCGAGAGGGACAAGCGATGACCGCCCTCACCGTGCTGCAGGTGGCGAACCTCGTGCTCATCGTAGCGGGCGCTGTGTTGACGGTGTGGCTGCGGGACCTCTTGGCCTCGGTGGTGGCGCTGGCGGCCATGAGCCTGCTCCTCGCGCTGCAGTTCTACCTCCTGCAGGCGCCGGATGTGGCCATCGCCGAGGCGGGGATCGGCGCCGCGCTCACCACAGCCATCTTCGTCCTGGCCCTGCGCAAGACGCGGCGGAAGGAGGAAGAGGAATGAGGTGGCTCCGGGTGGGTGCGCTGCTGGTGGTGTTCGGCCTCCTCATCGCGGCCGCCGGTTGGATGCGGCCCTACGGCGAGCCCGTGCGGACGGACATGGACGCCTACTTCCTCGAGCGCACGCCGGAAGAGGTCGTGGTGACGAACGTGGTCACGGCGGTGGTGTTCGATTACCGGGGCTTCGATACGTTGGGGGAGGCGACGGTCCTGTTCACCGCGGTGATGGCGGTGGCCCTGATCCTGAGGAGGTGGCGCCGGTGAGCGTGGTCGTGCGCACGGTGACGCGGCTTTTGGTGCCCCTCGCGCTTATCTTCGGCGCCTACGTGATCATGCACGGGCACCTCACCCCAGGCGGGGGCTTCCAGGGCGGTGCAGTGCTCGCCTCGGTGGTGGCGCTCCTCATCGTCGCCTTCGGCGCCGAGCGCCTCCGCCGACGTCAGACTAGCCTAACGTCTGTAGAGGACCTGGGGGCGCTGATGTTCGTCGTGCTGGCGTTCGTGGGCATCGGATCGACGTTTTTCTACAACGCCCTGGCCGGCGCGAGAGGCCTGTTCGGGGGCACTGAGGCGGGCAGCTTGTGGGCCGGTGGTACCGTACCGCTCATGAACTGGGCGGTGGGGTTGAAGGTGATGGCGGGGCTGGGATCCATCGTGCTGCTCATGGCCCTGTTCGGAGGCGACGATGATCGGTAACATGCCCTTCTTCGTATCCATGATCCTGGTGGGGCTCGGACTCTGGACGATGATGACGCGTCGCAACCTGATCAAGCTGGCGATCGGCCTCGTGCTGGTGGAGTCCGGTGTGAACCTCTTCCTCGTCAGCCTGGGTTACGTGCGCGGCGGCGTGGCGCCGATCTACACCTTCGCTCCCGAAGGGGTGCCCACCGAGATCCCCATGGTGATGCCCACGCCCCAGGCACTGACCCTCACGGCGATCGTGATCGGCATGGCCACCACGGCACTTCTCCTCGCCTTCGTGGTCGTCATCTACCGCCACCGCGGGACGCTCGACGCGGGCAAGATCCGGGAGCTGCGAGGATGAACCTGGCCACGCACGTGCCGATCCTGGCCATCGCGGTGCCCCTTCTGGGGGCCTTCGCCCTGCCCCTCCTGGCCAAGGTGCACCGTTCGCTGCGCGACCTCTGGGTCCTCCTGGTGGGGGCGTTCACGGTGGCGATGCTCGTCCTGCTGGCCGTTCAGGTCTTCACAGGAGGCATCCTCGTCTACACGCTCGGCGCCGGGACGCCGGGGGACACCGTCCCCGAAGGCTTCCCGATCCGCATCATGCTCGTGGTGGACGGGATGGGCGCGTTCATGGGGCTCATCGCCGCCCTGGTGGGCATCGCGGGGCTCGCCTACGCGCTGCAGTACCTCGAGGAGGAGAAGGGCAAGACGCTCGCCCTCACGCTGATGCTGCTCCTGTGGGCGGGGATGCTGGGCCTCAAGCTCACGGGCGACTTGTTCAACTTCTTCGTGTTCTTCGAGATCACCAGTGTGGCCGCCTGCGGCCTTATCGGCTACCGGGTGTGGGAGTCCCGGCCCCCGGAGGCGGCGTTCAAGACGATGGTGATGTACACGCTCGGGGGGCTCCTCATCCTGCTGGCGGTGGGGATCCTCTACGGCGAGTATGGTGCCCTGAACCTGGCGTACCTGAGCGCACAGATAGGCCAGGGGCCCTTGGATCAGATCGCCCTGGGGTTGCTCCTGGGCGGGCTCCTCATGAAGGCCGGCTCGGTCCCCATGCACATGTGGGCCCCCGATGCCTACGGGGAGGCCGACCCGTCCACGGCGATTGTGCTCGTGGCGAACACGCAAGCGGCCCTGTACGGCTTGTTCCGCATCGTGTTCACGCTCTACGGCGGGGCGGGGAGCCCCGCGGTGGGTGGCTTGGTGACAGCCTTAGGCGCGCTCACGGTGATCGTGGCCGTCCTCATGGCCGTGTTGCAGACGGACCTTGGGCGGCTGATCGCCTACGGGGCCGTCTCCCAGATCGGGTACATGCTGCTCGGCGCTGGGGTGGGCATGGCGACCCTGGGCGCGGCCGCCGGTGGTGAGGCGGGCTTCGGTCTTGTGGCCCTGCAGGGGGGCGTGTTTCACATGATGAACGATGCCGCGTGTATTGGGCTTCTGTTCCTATGCGTGGGAGCGGTGGTGCGGGCCACGGGTGCGCGGGATCTGCGCGCCTTGGGCGGGCTGGGCCACAGCCTGCCGGGGGTGAGCGGACTCTTTCTGCTCGGCTCGCTCGCCTTGGCAGGGATCCCTCCGCTCAACGGGTTCGCTTCCAAGCTGATGATCTACCAAGCTGCTTTCCGGCTTTCGCCGATCTTGACCGCGCTCGCTGTCCTCGCCTCGATCCTGCTTCTGGCCGTGTTCGTACGGGCGTTCCAGGGGGTGTTCCTGGGCCCGCGCAGGCCCCTAGGTGGGACGGCGGCCGTCCCGACGGGGATGTGGTTGGCGATGGGCCTCTTGGCGGTCGTGGTGGTGGCGTTCGGGCTCGTGCCGGATCTGATGGTGCGCCACGTGGTCGCCCCGGCGGCGGAAGCTCTGTGGACGGGGCGTGAGGCCTACTTGGTCGCCGTCCTGGGAGGATGAGATGATCTTGGAGACGTTCGAGGGGTTCTGGAGTCCGCTCGTCTGGACGGCCGTGGCCGTCGCGGTGACCCTGCTTGCTCTGGCCCTGCGCAGCCGGGGCCGGCGTGACCACAAGAAGGGCACCGAGCAGACCGCGCCGTTTCTCTCCGGCGAGGCGGCCCCGGACGGCGTTCACGTCGGAGGACAGCACCTCTACTGGGGATTCGTGGAAGCGCTCAGGCCGTACATCGAGCGGCTGCGAGCTGCCCACACGGGGTTCGTGGTGGACTATGTGACGTGGCTGGTGGTGGCGCTTGCAGGGATCATGCTGCTTGTGCTCCTCGTCTAGGAGGTCGAACGGATGAGTCTATCGGCGTTCAAGCGTGCGCTGTGGGTGTTCCACGTGCCGACGGGTTCGTGCAACGGCTGCGACATCGAGATCGTGGCCGCCCTCACCCCGCGGTACGATGTCGAGCGGTTCGGCATCATGCTCGTCGGGACGCCGCGGCACGCTGATGTTCTGCTCGTGACGGGCACCGTGACCCGGCCCATGGCCGAACGGCTGCGCCGCATCTACGAGCAGACGCCCGATCCCAAGGCGGTGGTCGTCGTAGGGGGCTGTGGGTCCACCTCGGGCGTGTTCTACGAGTCCTACAACGTGGCCGGTCCGGTGGACGAGATCATCCCGGTGGATGTGTACGTGCCCGGGTGCCCCGTGCGGCCGGAGGCGATCATCGACGGCGTGGTCAAGGCCGTGGCCAAACTGGAACGGCCGGTGGCCAAGGAGCGGACATGACCCTGGAACAGGTGCAGACGACCCTCCAGGAGACGCTGGGTGACGCACTCATGGATCCCTCAGTGCGGACGCGGACCGTCGGGGTGACGCGGCCGCTGGAGATCCAGGAGCTGTGGGCGCGCGTGCCCCGGGAGGCGCTTGTCGAAGCGGTGCGGCGCCTCATGGAGCTCGCTCCGATGCACCTCTCGGTCATCTCCGGACGGGACGCCGGGGAGGAGATCGAGCTTCTGTATCACCTCGCCGTCGGCTATGGGACGGAGGGCGGGGAGATCGTGGTCACCTTGCGCGTGTTCCTGGAGAAGTCCGATCTGCGTGTTCCATCCCTGTGCGGGCTCATCCCGGGCGCGGAGACGACCGAGCGGGAGAAACGAGAGTTCCTCGGGGTCGAGTTCGAGGGCCTTCAGGACACCCGCAATCTGTTCTTGCCCGACGACATGACGGCACACCCCTGGCGCGCGGACGATCCGCAGACGGCGGGACTGGTCCGGCGCACGGTGAAGTGGGAGGAGCGGGATGGAGGAGACTAGGACCACGTTCGAGATCCCTGTGGGGCCGGTGCACCCGGCGCTCAAGGAGAACATCCGGTTCACCTTCCGCGTGGAAGGGGAGCGGATCCTGGGCGTTGACGTCAAGCCGGGTTTCGTCCACCGCGGGATCGAGTACATGGGGATGCGGCGCAACCTGATCCAGGTCCTGTACCTCTCGGAGCGGATCTGCGGCATCTGCTCGATCTCCCACCCGATCGTGCTCGTGCAGGCGGTGGAGCAGGCGGCGGGGATCGAGGTCCCCCCGCGGGCGCAGTACATCCGCGTCATCGTCTCCGAGCTGGAGCGGCTCCATTCGCATCTCCTGTGGGCGGGGGTCGCGGCGCACGAGCTGGGCTTCGACACGCTCTTGCACCTCTCGTGGAAGGTGCGGGAGGCGGTCATGGACATCTTGGAGGAGTTGACGGGCAACCGAGTGGACTACGCCATCCCCATCTACGGCGGCGTCAGGCGGGACATCTCCCCCGAGCAGATGCCCAAGGTCTCGGAGATGATCCGCTACTACCGCGGCCTGTTCGAGGAGCTCTCGGACACGTTCCTCCGCGACCCGTCGGTGGAAGCGCGCACGCGAAACGTGGGCGTCCTGGAGCCGGAGGAAGCGCACGAGCTTCTGGCTGTGGGCCCGACCGCGCGTGCCTCGGGGCTCCGCAAGGACGTACGCCAGGACTGGCCGTACCTCGTCTACGGGGACATGGACGTACGGGCGCTGACCCCGGAGGACCACGGCCTCGAGGTCCGCGGCGATGTCTTCGACAAGATCGTGGTGCGCCTCCTTGAGGTCGCCCAGTCGCTCGATCTCATCGAGCGGTGTATGGAGGAGATGCCCGACGGGGAGATCACCAGCTTCCCGAAGCTCCCGGCGCTCCTTGCGCACCTCAAGAAGGCCGAGGGCGAGGGGATCGGACGCCACGAGGCCCCGCGCGGAGAGGTCATCCACTACGTACGGCTCGAGGCCGGGCAAGAGGGCCCGAGCGTATGGAAGGTGAAGGCGCCGACCTACTCGAACCTCATGCCCTGGGTACCCATGTTCGAGGACCAGGAGATCGCGGACATCCCCATCATCGCCGCCTCGATCGACCCGTGCATGTGCTGCATGGATCGGGTGCACGTGGTGCGCAGCGGGCGCCCGGAGGAATGGACGAAACAGGAGCTGCTGCGGCGCTCCTGGGAGAAGACGCGGAGGCTGTGCGGATGATCGTGCAGATGATCTGGCAGTCTGCGGCTGTGGTACTGGGCGGACTCCTCCTTGGGCTCGTCTACAAGGGCCTCGACCGCAAGCTCGCCGCGCGCATGCAGGGGCGCATCGGCCCCCCGTTGCGCCAACCGTTCCTCGACGTGCGCAAGCTCATGGTCAAAGAGAACGTCGTCCCCCGGGACGCGGTGCCGTGGCTCTTCCACGCCGCGCCGATCCTGGCCCTCGTCGCCGCGGCGACGGTGCTGCTCTACCTCCCGCTCGGCGGGCTGGCGCCGGTTCTCACGGGCCGTGGGGACCTGATCCTGGTCTTGTACCTCTTGGCCGTCCCCGCGGTGGCCATGGCGTTGGGTGGCTTCGCCGCCGGGACGCCCTTCTCCGCGGTGGGCGCCCAGCGGGAGATCGTGATGATGATGTCCTACGAGTTTCCGCTTGCGGTCGTCGTAGTGGGTATCGTGTGGCGCACAGCGACCCTTGGCCATAGCCCGGCGTTCTCGCTGGCGGTGGTATCGGGGACGCCGCTATGGAGTCTGGTGGGGCCGCTGGGGGTGCTCGGGCTGGCGCTTCTGCTCCTTTGCCTGCTCGTGGTCACGCCGGCGGAGCTCTCCAAGATCCCGTTCGACATCCCCGAGGCGGAGACGGAGATCGCGGGGGGGCTCCTGGTGGAGTACTCCGGGGTCAACCTGGCGCTCTTCTACCTCGCTGACGCCCTCAAAACCGTCGCCATGGGGGCGCTGGTGGTGGCGCTGTTCATCCCCTATGGACTGGCCGGCGTCTTCGGCCTCGAGGGGCTGGTGGCGGGGATCGTGGACGTCGCTTTCTTCCTCGTCAAGGTGTTCGCGGTTGTCTTCGCTTCGGTGACCGTGGTGCGGGTGGCCATGGCGCGGCTCAAGGTAGATCAGGTGGCGCGGGGTTTCTGGATCCCCATCACCACGGCCGCCTTGGCGGGACTCGTGCTGCTCATCCTGGACAA
Source organism: Candidatus Acetothermia bacterium (assembly GCA_003563005.1). Classification (GTDB taxonomy): domain Bacteria; phylum Bipolaricaulota; class Bipolaricaulia; order Bipolaricaulales; family Bipolaricaulaceae; genus PWTC01. The sequence goes on along the minus strand of PWTC01000142.1, from coordinate 6,841 downwards.
GGCGGTGGTGGGATGATCCTCAAGGTCCTCATGGCCCAGCTCTTCTCGCGGCCGGTGACGAACCGCTTTCCCGCCAAGTACATGCCCCGCAGCGTCACGGGATTTCTGGCCAAGGTGGGCCAGGGCAAGGCCAAGCTCGTCCCGCCGGTGCCGGTCCCCAAGGGGTTCCGTGGCAAGCTCGCCTACGACCGGGAGACGTGCATCGGCTGCCAGCTGTGCATCCGTGTGTGCCCGGCGAGCGTGATCATGTTCAAGCCTGAGACCAAGAAGATCCGCATCCACGTGGCCCGGTGTACCTTCTGCGGCCAATGCGTCGATGTGTGCCCGGTGGACGCGCTAGCCATGACCGAGGAGTTCCTGCTCGCCGCCTACGACCGCTTCGACCCCTCCCTGATCGTCGAGTAAAAAGGGGACAGGCTTCATTTTCTTCCTGTTCACAACAGGATTTTCGCTGATCTGCTGTCCTGGCAGCCTGGGACTCCAGCGCTGTAGGCCGCTCCCCGTGTCGCGCTCAATGTCGCCCGCGTGAGCCGAAATGCAGTTCTGATCAGAGTGAAAAAGAAGCCTGTCCCCTTTTCAGGGCGCGCCTTCCGATCTCCACGGCTTCCTCCACGCGGTGGAAGTCGAGAAGGCCGATGTCGTCGATCTCGGGACGCAGGACGATCAGCCGGTCGCCGATCTCAGCTCGTACCTGTTCCAGCTTCACCTTCCACAGCTCGCGGGCTGTGATCGTGTAGGACTGAAGAATGACGTCGGCCACGGTGGTCGGCTCGGAGACGAGGGGCACGGAGACGTCCACCGCCAGCACGCGCTCGACGTCGCTGGCTGCGACGACGTCTGCGGGGACGTTGTTGATCACCCCGCCGTCGATGAGGAAGCGTCCCCGCCAGGGGACGGGCTGGAACACCCCAGGGAGGGCGGCGCTGGCGGCGATCCCGCGGTACAGCGGTCCCTCGGTGATGATGACCTCCTCCCCGCTCATCACGTCGGCTGCGACCACGGCGAGCGGAACCTCCAGGTCCTGGAAGCGCTTGCGCCTGCAGAAGAGGTACAGAAACTGGTAGAAGCGCAGCAATCGGGGAGAGCAGGTCTTGCGCCAGTCCACACCGCGGATCCCGTCCACCACGACTTCGCCTACTGTGCGCTCGAGCATCCGGCGGTACGACTCGGACATGCCGAAGATCTCGTGGAGGTCGAGCGAGGCCATGACCTGCATCAGCCGGTCCATGTCGTGTCCCACGGCGTACATGGCCCCGACGAGGGCCCCCATGCTGGTTCCGGCGATCCTCTGCGGACGTATCCCTGCCTCTTCGAGGCCGAGGAGCACCCCCGCGTGCGCGAAACCGCGCGCCCCACCGCCACCAAGGGCGAGTCCGAGGCGGCTCACGGGCGCCTCGCAGGGCGGGGGGCGGGCAGGCGACGGGGCAGCAGCCCCCTGAGTGCGGTCGAGACGGCGACCGCCGCGCAGCCGATGGCGGTGAACAGAAGGGCGAGACCGAGCGCCAGCGCGGTCGCCGTCAGGAAGACCCAATAGCGTAACCTACCAGGTCTCACGGGCTTCCCCGGTGGTCCAGGCCGCCACGCGCGCCTTCGAGATACCTCCGGATGAGCTGTGCCTGTTCCGCCGCTTCAAGATCCCCGTCTGCACCAAGACGCTTTCTTATCGCAGCTGCGCAGTGGTGCAGGGCGATGCCGGCGGCCACCGACACGTTCAGCGTGCGGGCCAAGCCGCAGGTGGCGATGGTGAACGTGGCCTCGGTCTCGCTGACGAAGTCCTCGGGGATGCCTTCCGCTTCCGCGCCGAACACAAGTGCCAGCCGCGTGTCGGTCGGGATTTCGTGGAGCTCGAGGTCCGCGTCCTCGGGGACGGCGGCGAACAGACGGTAGCCAGCCGCACGCAGTGTCGCCAATGCCGACTCCGCGCGGCGGTAACGGTGGAGCTCCAGCCAACGCTCGGCCCCCAGCGTCACGGACTGGCTGATCCTAGACGGACGCTCTTCTTCGATGAGGTGGACGTGAAGGAGGCCCAATGATTCAGCGGTACGGACGATCGCGCCAGCGTTGTGAGGATCGGCCAGGTTCACGCACACCACCGCAAGACTGCCCAGCCTGCGCTGGGCTGCCCGTTCCAGGCGCTCTTCCCGTCGCTGGGTGGCCACGGTTCAGTATATCAACGCACCGGCGACGACGTGCGCTCTGCGGGTGTCCCGCGGCCCCCGCTCAGGTGGCGTTCAACGCGTCGATCACGACCCGCACCAAGATGAGGATCCAGCCGACACCGACGAGGATCCAGATCACCTTGCGGGCGGCCGCGAGTATGCCGAACAAGGCCAGGAGCACGGTCAGGAGTCCGAGGTACCCCAGCGGCATGACGAGCTCCGGGCTCACCGCCCGGTCCGCCGGCATGATCAGGTTGAACAACCGGACGAGGCCTGTCCCGATGAGTTCAGCTGCGGTGTGCAGAAACGAGAGCGCTCGGTCGGCCACCCGGTTCCCGTTCGGTACGGACTGGGCTGTCTGAGCGTAGCCTGTGCTGCCGATCGCCATGAGCGTTGCGAGGAGCTTTGGTGCACGCACGGTCCCACCTCCCGGACGGCTTATAGCGTGTCGGGCAGCCCCGGGGCAAGCACCCGCGTCCGCGGGAAGGCCAGAGCTCAGTCTTCATCCGCCTCTTCGATCGCGTCCTCCAGCTTGTCGAGCGCGTCTTCGACTTCGTCCAGGAGCGACTCCAGCTCTTCCCGCAGGCGTGTGAGATCCCCCAGGACCGGCTTGATCTTGTCCAGCAGCTCCTTCTTGCTCACGTAGGCCATGGTTCACCTCCGGTGGAGATTGTAATCGGCGCAGGGTGGATGGGTGCAATCGACCGAGCTCAGGGCGCGTCGAGGGATCGCTCCACAATCCATCCGCGAGCTGGCGCGGCCTCGAGGAATCGCGCTCCGGAGAGGGCACACTCGACGGGAACGACGCCCGCGCGTAGGTGTCCCCGCACGGCCTCGCCCAGCACCAGCGCCGCGTGCCATCCTGTGAGGCGCTCCATCGCCGTAAAGCCCGTGACTGCGTCGTACTGGTCCAGAAGCTGAACGCGTGCCTCGGCCGACTGTCCAGCATGGTGCCCGCGGACGCGCACGTGGATCAGGGCGACATCCCGGACCTCGGGATCGGTGAGTTGTGCCTCGAGAAGCGATTCCAGCATCCGCCGCGGGACGATCGTCTGATCCGCAAGACGGACAGGAACCTCGGAGAAGAGCCCCAGGTCGCGAAACGCGCGGAAGGCCTCGCAATGTCCCGGATAGCGAAGCGTCTTGTTCTCGAGCGTGTCCAGGCGTGCTCGGTACGTCCATGGCATGGTGGAAAGGCCGCCCGATGTGACGAACGCCTCGAGCGTCCCAAGAGGGGGAAGCTCGATCCGTTCGAGCTCTTCGAGCGCGGGCACCGCCGTGACCTGGCCATCGCGCAGGAAGTACGCATCCCCGGCGTACTCGTTCACCAGACCCCCGACGTGGAAGAGCAGCGCGTAGCCCCACGGGGGACGGGGGCGCAGGGGCAGCCCTCCGTCGTAGATGCGGACCTCCCGGGGCTCGTCCAGCATGTCCATGGCCGCGAGCGCAAGCGTGATGTTCATGCCCGGTCCCATGCCGCAGTCGGGCACTACGATGCTTCCGGTCTCCTGTGCGACCGGATCCAGTGCCTGCTGGGCGCGCACGACGCCCGTGTGGCCTCCGAGGTCGACCATGTGCACCCCGGCCGAGATCGCCGCCTGCGTGAGCCCGAGGTTGAACGTGTAGGGCACCGAGGAGAGCAAGCCGTCGACCTCGCGGAGAGCGCGCTCAACTCCGCTTGGATTCGCCGCGTCGAGGGCCAGTGGCCGGGCTACCTCGCGCCCGAGGAGCGCGTTCAGTCGTCCGGCGGCAGCCTTCGCCGCGCCCGTGTCGATGTCGGCGAGGGTCAGCGCATCGGCGGCCCCGTAGCAGGCCAGATCGTAGGCCGCGGCAACGCCCTGCTTTCCTGTTCCCAAGACCAGATAGCGGAAGCCCATAGAACACCCCCGCTCGAAGCATAGCCTGGACGTCGGGGCTCCGCGATGTCAGCGCGCGGAACGGGAGCGATCCGGCCTTCGAGCGTGGCGCGTCGCACGAAGGGCAGCTCCAAGGCATGGGAGATGACGTTGCTTTGGAAGCGTGCCGGCAGGTGTGCTAGCATGAGTATATGGTGCGGCCAGGAGGTGGAGCGGCGTGAGGAGGTGTAAGGGTGAACGATGAGTTGAAGATTTTCTCAGGAAGGAGCCATGTGCCTTTCGCCCAGGAGGTCGCGAGCCACCTGGGCGTCGAGCTTGGTGCCGTCAAGTTCGAGGACTTCGCCAACGAGAACATCAAGGTCAAGTTCGAGGAGAACGTTCGCGGGCGCGACGTGTTCGTCATCCAGACATCTTCTCCCCCTGTGAACAAGAACCTGGTTGAGCTTCTGATCATGATCGATGCCCTGAAGTACGCCTCGGCGGCGCGGATCACCGCAGTGCTCCCCTACTACCCGTATGTACGATCCGACAAGAAGGACCAGCCGAGGATCTCCGTCACCGCCAGACTCGTCGCCGATCTCCTGGAGACGGCGGGCGCCGACCGCATACTCACCATGAACCTGCACGCGATGCAGACCATGGCGTTCTCGCGTATCCCGGTGGATCAACTCGACGGCATCCCCATCCTCTGCGACTACTTGGACTCGAAGGAGCTCGCCGGCTTCGTCGCTGTGGCCCCCGACATCGGAAGGGCCAAGCTGACCGAGGCGTACGCCCGCCGGTTGGACCTCCCAGTGGCCGTCGTCGACAAGCGGAGGGACCCGGATACCTCGAAGATCGACGTGCGCCGCGTGATCGGCGATGTGGACGGAAAACACGTGATCTTCCTCGACGATGAGATCCTGACCGGGGGCAGCATCGTGGCGGCCATCCAAGCGTTGCGCACACGTGGCGCCACGCGCTTCCTCGCCGCCTGCGTCCACGCCGTGTTCGCCGGCGGTGCCGTAGAGGCGATGCGTGATGTGGGGCTCGAGGCGCTGGTCACGACGGACACATTGCCCCTGCGAGAGCCGATACGCGAGGTGAGCACATGCTCGGTGGCGCCTCTGTTCGCCGATGCGATCCGCGCCATTCACACGGGCAGCTCCGTGAGTCACCTGTTTTCCGAGAGGTCGGGTGCGCACAGGACGACGCTGACCGGACACGAGCGCTAGAACTGTCCCCGATTGGCGTTCGGACTCCGGTGGTCGAGGGGGGGATCGCCCGAGCGAGGGCGGGCCCGTCTCCTTGCCCCGGGGGACCGCCAGAGGCTACGATCTTCGTATGCAGCGATGGATCCTGCACGTCGACATGGACGCCTTCTTCGCAGCGGTGGAGCGGCTCGACGATCCGTCGCTCGTGGGGAGGCCGGTGATCGTGGGAGGGCTGGGGCCGCGGGGGGTGGTCTCCACGGCTTCCTACGAGGCGCGTGCCTTCGGGGTGCGTTCGGCTCAGCCGATGGCCCAGGCGCGTCGTCTCTGCCCTCAAGGTGTGTTCCTCGCACCCAGACACGAGCGCTACGAGGTCGTCTCCCGACAGGTCCGGGCAGTGCTGGCGCGTTTCTCACAGCTCGTCGAGCCGGTTTCGGTGGACGAGGCGTTCGTGGACCTGACGGACGCCGACCCGCCGCCCGAGCGCCTGGCGATGGCGATTCACAAGGCCGTGCCACGGGAGACGGGGCTGAGTTGCTCGGTGGGGCTCGCGGGAAACCGTCTGCTCGCCAAACTGGCGTCCGAGGCTGCCAAGCCAGGAGGACTTCGGGTGATCCACCCTGAAGAAGTGGGGGGATTCCTCGATCCTCTGGCTGTGGAGCGCCTCTGGGGGGTGGGGCCCAAGACAGCGCAGCGGCTCTCCGACCGGGGCGTGCGTACCATCGGCGACCTCAGGGCAGTCGACCCGAGCCTTCTACACGCGTGGTTCGGAGCTGCGCAGGGGGCGACCCTGTGGCGCCACGCGCGGGGCTTGGACGATTCTCCCGTGGTCCCCGTGCGGGAGGCCAAGAGCATCTCGCAGGAGGCCACCTTCCCGGAGGACATCGAGGACCGAGCGATACTCGCCGACGAGTTGAGGCGCATGGCCACGGGGCTCGCGCGCAGGCTGTCCGAAGAGGGGCTGCTGGCACGTGCGGTGAGGCTGAAGGTCCGCTGGGCGGACTTCGCGACCCAGACGCGACAGGTGAAGCTGCCCGAACCCACCGACGATCCTTCCTTGATCGGCGACGAGGCATTGTCGCTCTGGGAGCGGCGCGTCGCCGAAGGGGGACAGGGCGTACGGCTCCTCGGGGTCGGACTTGACGGTCTCATCGAGGCCTCCTTCCGCCCTCTTTCCTTGTTCTGTTCCGAGGATGAGTGTGCGGCGCCTTAGAGCTGCATCTGGTATCGTCTGCAGCACGATGCGGGACCTGTGTCGCTTTGTGGTGGGCCGGCCCGCCGGGAGGTGGGATATGAAGCGGGTAGTGCTGTTGTTGCTTATGTTTTTGGCCGTGGTCTGGCAGGCAGCGGCGATCAACCTGTGCGACTATCGGATGCCGGAGACGAACATCGCCGACGCGAGGCTGTCGTTCCATTACCGGTATTTCCATGATCCGGCGCGGCCGGGCGCGGGGATGAACGACGGTCGGCTGGCGTTCACCATGAGCCAGCTGTACGACGCCCCGCTCCTCGGGTTCCAGTTGTCTGCAAGCGGGGACTTCGTGCTGCGGGACTTCTCCCTGCGGGGCATGGACACCCAGGCCGGCGGGCGGCTACAACGCTACTTGGCGGCGGACGAGCCGTTCTTCGCCTTCGG